>JALVXO010000140.1 GCA_027022775.1 Campylobacteraceae bacterium | reverse complement strand
CTGCGTACCATTTTCATGATCACTGCAGAAAGGTAGACCTTGTAGTAGTCAAAACCGTTGTCATATTTGTAGTGCAAAGAGCGGTCGGTGAAGTTGGAAGCAAGACAGCGCATGTACGAGTCAAGCAGCTGCTCTTCATTTTGAATGTGCAGGTAGGTTTCGTTCTGTCCGGCAAAAGAGGCTTCAGGGGAGTCTTCGGCAGTAGCTGAGGAGCGCACGGCAACGGAAAGGTGTTCACCGTACTCTGCTTTGAGTTTGGCATAATTGTCAAGGATCTCCTGCTTCAGATCGTCCGGGATCGTTGCATTGTAAACAAGATCACGGCACGCCGCACCGCGTTCCTGCAACTGCTTAACATTGTCGGGGTCGAGGTCGTCAAGCTGCGCATGCAGTTTTTCCCAAAGATGATTGTAGTCAAGAATGTATTTGTACGCCGAGGCCGTTACGGCAAAACCGTTCGGTACACGTACCCCTTCACTGGTAAGATTACGATACATTTCACCAAGTGAGGCATTTTTCCCTCCTACTTCGGCAACATCCTCAATACCTATTTCACTGAACCATTTAATGTTTTGACTCATGATGTATCCTTCTTTCAGGTTTTATGCGCTTCTCTAAGTATACTCCTAGTTTTGTTTACAAATTGTTAAACCCTGCTATGTATGTTTCCATCAAGAAGTGCTACAATATAACAAATGAAGAAGGAAAATAGTATGCGAAGCATCGGACTACTGGGCGCAATCTCTATCGGTATCGGCGGTATGGTCGGCGGGGGTATCTTCGCTGTTTTGGGTGAAGCGGTATCGCTTGCGCACGGTGCTACGGCTGTTGCCTTTGCCATTGCCGGACTTGTCGCCATACTCACAGCCTACTCATACGCCAAACTCTCGGTTGCCTACCCCAGTGAGGGAGGGACGGTGACTTTCATTGACAAGGCTTTTGGCGACAATGTCCTCTCAGGCAGTGTCAATCTCATGCTATGGCTTAGTTATCTGGTAACTATTTCACTCTACGCCACAGCCTTTGCTTACTACGGTGAAACCTTTTTTACCCACAAAAGTGTCTGGCTGCACCATGGGCTCATCACCGCAGCCATCATTGTCCCTGCACTCATCAATCTTGTCAGCGCCTCCTTTGTGGGCAAAAGTGAAACGGTCATCGTTGTACTGAAAGTCTCCATTCTGGTGCTGGTCATCGTCGCGGGCGCTTCCCATGTCGATCCTGAACGTATGTCACCCGAACACTGGGGTACACCGCTTTCCATCGTCACGGCAGGAATGATCATCTTTGTTGCCTATGAGGGTTTCGAACTCATTGCAAACTCCGCTGAGGACATTGTCAAACCGGCAAAAAATCTGCCACGCGCTTTCTACGCTTCGGTCATCATTGTTATTGCACTCTATGTACTCATCTCCGTCATTACCGTAGGAAGCGTTCCTGAAGAGGCTCTCATGAAAGCCAAAGACTATGCCCTCGCCATTGCTGCTGAGCCCTCACTTGGACATGCCGGATTCGTTCTGGTTGCCTCCGCCGCCCTTCTCTCAACCTTTTCAGCCATCAATGCCACCATTTACGGCAATGCAAGACTGGGATACATCATCGCAAAGTACGGTAAACTCCCAAAAGCATTGATGGATGAGGACAAACGTTCAGGTGTGCCTTTCAAGGGGGTACTCTACACCACCGTTTTCAGCCTCATTTTAGCCAATACCATCGACCTGACACAGATTGCTATCATCGGTAGTGCCGGTTTTTTGCTACTCTTTTTTATCGTCAATATGAGTGCCTACCGTCTTCATGCTACTATCGGTGCCAGCCGGACTATATTGACCACCTCATCTATACTGGCTTTTTTGGCACTCTGTACCCTGCTTCTGCACACCTACCGCACCAATCCGGACGCCGTTATGATCTTCATGGGATTTGTCATTATCTCCGGTATGTTCGAGCTTATCTATGGACGCTATGTTAGAGGACAGATATTTGACAGAGACTATTCTATTGCTTCACATAAGAAAGAAGAATAACGAAATCTCTCTTCTTTTTTTGCCTCTTTTCCTCTTCATTATTATTAAAAAAATAGTATTTAAAGAAAATTTTTATTAGTTTAATGACGATATTAATATAATAAGAGTATAGTTTTACCGTCATTATGCTAATTTTATCGTACAGATTGGCATAACGTACGATACAACCTTTTTACAAGAGGAAAACCCATGATCAAAAAAAGCCTTCACTGGATCTTTCACCTCTACTATGACGGATTTACGCAGATGCGTATGGGAAAGAAACTGTGGGCGATTATGATCATCAAAGTTTTCATTCTGTTCGTTA
>JALVXO010000139.1 GCA_027022775.1 Campylobacteraceae bacterium | reverse complement strand
TTAAAGAGAATTTCGGCGACAAATATCTGCCTGCCAAGCCAAAAGTATATACCACAAAATCAAAAGGAGCCCAAGAGGCGCACGAAGCGATACGCCCTACAAATATTGAATTTACACCCGAAATTGCAGCAAAATACTTAGACAGTGCGGAATTAAAACTTTACACCCTTATTTACAACCGCTTTTTAGCCTGCCAGATGGCAGATGCAAAATATGAGTTGCAAAATGTATTTTTTAAAGGGAGCCGCGCAACCTTTAAAGCGCAAGGCAAAAAGATGCTGTTTGAGGGTTTTTACAAAGTTGCAGGTTATAGCGAAAAAGATACAATTTTGCCAAAGCTGGAAGAGAACCAAGAGGTTAAGCTCGATAAAATCGAAGCAAAAGAGCACCAGACCGAACCGCCTGCAAGATACAGCGAAGCGAGTCTCATTAAAGAGCTTGAAAAAAGAGGAATTGGCCGCCCAAGCACTTATGCGCCTACAATTTCTATTTTGCAGGCTAGAAATTATATAGAGATAGAGAAAAAACGCATCCATCCTACCGAAATAGCTTTTACGGTTATTGAGATGCTGGAGAAGCATTTTGCCGAAATAGTCGATTCGAATTTTACATCCAAAATGGAAGAGACCCTGGATGAAATTGCAATGGGCAAAGAGAATTGGCAAGAGGTTTTGCGCGAATTTTACGAACCTTTTATTGCCAAAATAGAGAGGGGCAAAAAAGAGATTAAATCGCTAAAAACCGTTACGCCAATTGGCGAAAAGTGCCCTAGCTGTGAAGATGGTGAGCTGGTTATAAGAAAAGGGCGCTACGGAGAGTTTATTTCGTGCTCCAATTTCCCAAAATGCAAATATAGCCGAAATATGAAAGAAGACGGCAAAAAAGATGAGCCTGAAACCACAGATGAGGTGTGTGAAAAGTGCGGCAGCCCGATGGTTATTAAAAGTTCGCGCAGAGGGAAATTTTTGGCATGTTCGGCATATCCAAAGTGTAAAAATGCAAAACCTCTTAACCCGCCAAAAGAGGCAGATGCGCCGTGTCCCGAATGCGGCGGCAAACTGCTTGAGCGCAGCGGAAGAAGGGGCAAATTTTACGGGTGCGAAAATTACCCAAAATGCAAATTTATCACAAATGCAACTCCGCTAAAAGAGAAATGCCCAGAGTGCGGATATATGCTTGCGCGCAAAGAGTTAAAAACCAAAACGGTTACACAGTGTTTAAAATGCGATTATAAGGTAGAAGAGAAAAAGTGAACAGTGTTAAAATAGGCATCCTTTCAGATACCCACAGACGCGGAGATTTGCAGCAAGAGGCGATTAAAAAGCTGCTATCAAGCGGTGCGCAGTATCTTTTGCACCTTGGCGATTTAGAAGATGAAGAGAATTTAAAAGCCCTAAGCCAAGCCGGAGTGCCTTATGCTGCAGTTTTTGGAAACAATGATATTGCACTTTGGCGCGAAGAGGCAAATTACCGGATTAAAAAAGAGCCTTACTACCTGAAAATTAAAGATTACACGATAAAAATGATGCACCTCCCATACTATATGAGTGCCGACAGCGATTTAGTGCTTTTTGGCCATTTGCATGAGTTTAGCGCCGAACTTCGCGGTAAATCGCTATTTTTAAATCCGGGCGAAGTTTGCGCGCGAAATAAAAACTTAACCGAGTGCGTGCTGCTGGAACTGCAAAAGAGCCAATACAGGGTAAATTACTTTTTTAAAGAGCCCCAAAGCAGTGTATGGAGAGAGGAGGTTAAGATATATAACTTATGATAAATTCAGAAATTTTAAAAATTTTAAAAGAGGGTAAAAATCTATTAGCATTTTCTGCAGGTGTTGATTCTTCGGCTCTTTTTTTTCTTTTGATGGAAAATAGTGTAAAGTTTGATATTGCAATAGTAAATTATAATTTAAGAGAAGAAGCAAAAGATGAGATTGCTTATGCAAAAGAGCTGGCAAATCGGTATAAAAAAGATATTTTTATTGCAAACGCCCCAAGATTTAGCAACAATTTCGAAGCTTCTGCCCGGGAGTTCAGATACAATTTTTTTGAAAAAATAGTAAAAGAGAAACAGTATGATAATCTTTTAACCGCACATCAGCTTAATGATAAAATAGAGTGGTTTTTAATGCGTTTTAGCAAAGGCGGGGGTGTTTCATCTCTAGCTGGTATGGATTATATAATTTATAAAGATGGATATAAAATAATTAGACCGCTTTTAGATGCAACAAAAAACGAACTGTTGCAGTTTTTAAAAAATAGGGGATACAGATATTTTTTAGATAGTTCCAATTATAATTTAAAGTATGAACGTAACAGATTTAGAGCCATAGCAGATAAACTTTTAGAATTAAACCCAAAAAATGGATATATAAGAAGTTTTAAAATTTTAAATAGAGAGGCGGAATTAATAAAAAGCCGCTGCAAAACAGTTATGAAAACAAAAAAATTAATTATAATTAAAGCAGATTTAGAATTTATTGGCGAATGTGCGGCAAACGCTTTGAAAAAAATAGGATATATAATAAGTTTTTCAGAAAGAGAGAGTTTTATTAATAAAAAAAGAATAGTTGCAGGCAGAAAATGGGTATTGGAATTTTCTGGCGGATATCTTTATATTGCTCCATATTTAAGAGATATTATGCCTAAAAAATTTAAAGAAGAGTGCAGAAAACTAAAAATACCCCCAAAAATTCGCCCTTACATTTATGTAAATAATCTTTTAAGCGATATAAAAAAGAATTTAAATTACTAAATGAAAAAAATTATCAATTGATTAATTTTATCTTAAGCTATTTATTGTAAAATTTCATACCTTAAATTAAAGGAAATAAAAATGGCATGCGATAGCAGTGTTGAGGCGATTGAACCTCAAGAAGAGAGCAAAACAGAAAAAGAAAATAAAAGGGAGAAAAAGATGAGCAGTTCTTTAGTTTTACAAAAAATGCCGGAATTTAAAATGGATGCGTATGATGCAAAAAGCGGACATTACGTTACAGTCAGCAGCGAGGATTACAAAGGCAAATGGCTGGTAGTTTGCTTTTATCCTGCAGATTTTACATTTGTATGCCCTACTGAAATTGCAGCGATGAATGCAAAATATGATGAGTTTCAAGAACTTGGTGTGGAGATTTTAGCAGTTTCTACAGATACAAAATTCTCTCACAAAAGATTTGTAGAGACTGAACCTTTGTTAAAAGATTTAAAATTAACAATCGGTGCTGATCCTACAGGTACAGTAAGCAGGGCGTTTGGTGTTATGATTGAAAATGAAGGGATTGCTTTAAGAGGAAGATTTTTAATTAATCCAGACGGTGTTTGTGTGGCACAAGAGGTTCAGGCTCCATCAGTGGGAAGAAATGTAAATGAATTCTTAAGACAGGTTAGAGCTTGGCAGCATGCGACTAAAACAGGAGAAGTCTGCCCTGCAAACTGGAGACCAGGCAAGAAAACCCTTCCTGTAAATACAGATATAGAGCAGATGACAGGAAGAGTAGGGGATTATATTACAATAGAAGAGATTATGTCTTAAAATTTATATATAGCTGCGCAATAAAACTTATACCAATTTGCGCAGTTTACTCTAAAACTATTCCAACCCTTTTAGCCCCGTGAGCGCCGATTACCAGGCTCTGTTCTATATCGGCGGTTTTGGAAGGTCCGCACAGGAACATTGCAAAATCGTCGATTTTGGCAATTTGCATAGCCTCTTCCATTGTGTTTACTATTCTGTTTTTGTCAAGTTTTATGACAATCGAACTGTAAAATGTGTAAAGCTTTCTCTCTTTGACGCTGTTTATAAAGCACGCCCCATTCTCTGCCACCCCAAACTGGGCATTTAGCACAACATCAAACCCTTCTGGGCTTTCAACTGTTTCACCGCCGGCAAGCTTAAAATTTTCTATAAATTTTTCAAGCTTATTGTCAAATTTTGTAAAGCTATAGTTTACATTTTTCTCAACTCTAAAAGAGATACTCTTTTTAACAGATTTTAAAATTTTATCCCTGCTCATGTTAAATTCCTTGCACAATGTAAAAAAGTATAAAGCTAAATAACTTCCTCTAAAACCTCAACCCTCAATCCTTTCTTTATATATTTCACTAAAACTTTTTTTCGCCGCTTTTGGCACTGTGCGGCTGCTTCCCCATGCTTTTTTGTAAAAGGAGTGCGGCATAAATTGCAAAATCTTTGTAGCCGCTTTGTAAAGAAGCGGGTATTTGAGTATTACAAAGGCAAGTTTGTAAAATTTATCTTTTCGCTCCGATACCGCCTCTTTATATTTACCCCTTAAAGCAAGCAGCTGTTCATGCAAATCTATTTTTACCGGGCAGACATTGTCGCAGCTGCCGCAAAGAGTAGAGGCAAATGCCATCTTGCCGTGCTTTTTAATATCGCGCGCCGCTCCCAGGCAGCTGCCAATAGGGCCTGGAATCACATAATTATACTCATGCCCGCCGCTTCTTCTAAAGACCGGGCAGGTGTTCATGCACGCCCCGCAGCGGATGCATTTAAGGGCATTTGTAAATTTTGTTTCGCTTAAAATTTTGCTTCTGCCGTTATCTACAATTATTAAATGAATCTCTTTTCCTTCGCTAGGTTTTTTAAAAATAGAGCTGTAGGTTGTTATCGCCTGCCCTGTGGCACTTCTTGCCAAAAGCCTTAAAAAGACCCCTAAATCCTGCAGTGTCGGCACAATTTTCTCTATTCCCATAACCGCAATATGCACTTTTGCCAAAGATGTCCCCAAATCGGCATTGCCCTCATTTGTGCAGACAACAAACGCCCCCTCATTTGCAATGGCAAAATTAACCCCGGTAATTGCTGCATCTGCACTCTCAAAATGTTTCCGAAGCTGCTCTCTTGCCACACCGGTTAAGTAAGTGGGGTCGCTGCTGTTTTGCTTAAAGATTTCTGCTACCTGCTCTTTTTTTAAGTGTATAGCGGGCAGAACAATATGCGAAGGTTTCTGTTTAGCCAATTGAACAATCCGCTCGCCAAGGTCGGTATCTATAACCTCATAGCCCCTGTTCTCCAGATACGGATTAAGTTCGCACTCTTCAGTCAGCATCGATTTGCTTTTTACAATCTTTTTAGCGCCAAATTTTTGCAAAATCGATTCAACTATGCGGTTGTGCTCTTTTGCATCTATCGCCCAGTGCACTTTAATCCCGTTTTTTAGGGCATTTTTTTCAAACTCTTCAAGATATCTGTCTAAATGGGTGATTGTGTGCGCTTTAATATTCGAAGCAGCTTTGCGCAACTCTTCCCACTCCGGCACCGATTTTGCAGCAGCATCTCTCTTTTTGCGGACATACCAAAGGGCTCTGTTTAACCAGTCGGTATCGTTAAAGAGTCTCATTTGCTGCTCCTGCTAAAATCTCTACAACATGCAGGCTTTTTAGGTTCGGATCCAGCGAAGCTAAATGCATCAGGCATGAATTATCATAACCGACTAAAAATTGTGCGCCGCTTGCTTTAAAGTTTGCCAGTTTGTCGCGCCCCATTTTTACGGATAATTCACTCTCGTTTATACTGAAAGTCCCGCCAAAACCGCAGCACTCGTCACTGTTTTTGAGCGGAACAATTTTGATATCTTTAACAAGGTTTAAAAGGTTAAGCACTTTGGAGTTGTAGGGGAGGTTAAGCTCGCTAGAAACCCCAAGCTCCAATTCGCGCAAGCCGTGGCAGCTCTGATGCAGCGCCACTGTGTGAGGGAAAGAGACATTTAACTCTTTAACCTTTGCAACATCGTGCAGAAATTCGCATATCTCAAACGATTTTTTGGAGATATCTTCAAACTCTTTTGGCGGCAGAAGCTCTCTGTAGTGCACCTTTACCATAGAGATGCAGCTGCCGCTTGGGGCGATAATGTAGTCGTAATTTTTAAAATTTTTAACAAAATTTTGAGCCAGCTCTTTTGCCTCTTTTATAAAGCCGGAGTTAAAAAAAGGCTGCCCGCAGCATGTCTGATTTGGCGGATACTCAACTTCAAAACCCAAATCCTGCAAAATTTTAAGCGTTGCAAGCGCAACATTAGGATAGATTGAATTTACAAAGCATGGGACAAAAAGCGCTGCCTTTGCCATCGGAACCTCTTTTTAAAGAAAAGTTTTAAAGATTTTAACTCTTTATGATTTAATTTGTAATTAATCTGTTTTAAATACCATTTTAATTCAGCCGGGGTGATATTTTTGTTTTTAGCCGCTTTTTTTAAATAGTATTGAGGGATTTTATACTCAGTTTTAATAAAATTAGCTGCAAGTTTTCTAATTAATTTGCCATTTTTTTTATAGCACAGCCTTGCAAATACAAATGGCAGGGAAGTTTTTTTAAACCACTCCAGGCTTAAATCTTTAAAATCCCGGCTGTTGCTGTTTTTAAGATAATATTTTAAAGCTTTGTCTCCTATAATTATCTCTCCGCCAATATTTAAAATTTCGGCAAGCGCATTGGATGTATCGGATTCAATATCTGGCGCTCTTTTGCCCTGAATTGCCAAAACGCTGTAAACCGCTCCTTTTGCTGCAATTCCTAAATTTAAACATTTTTCATTTTTGCTTTTTATGCTTGAGATAAAAGCGGCATCGATTCTGTTTTTTTTAAAATCTATATTAATTTGGCTCGGCACCCCTTTTTTATAAGCAATTATCTGTTTGACCTGGGTGCTTTTTATATATTTTTTCATAAATATTTGAAAAGGCAAAAGATTTAAATATGATATTGAACCAAAAATAAGCATGCCGTTCCTAAATTTTTATAGGAATTGTATCATATTTTTAAAAAAATAAATTTATACAGCTCTTCTGATAAATTTGACACAAACAGTGGTTATTAAATAAACATTAATTTGTCTGTAAATTTATAAATATATGCATATTTTTTATATAGAATACAATTTTTGAAATATTATTTTTTTGAAAAATGTTAAAAAGATAGATGTCAATATGTTTTATTATTATATATAGAACAAAAATCTATGCTAGAATTTCATTATTACATAAAATAAACATAATTTCAATATTTTTATGTTATTATTATGTCAACTATTAATTGTTGCGGTATTTTTTGTAATATTGGTGTCATCTATAAGTTTAACAAATTAATTTGTGATTTATCATAAATTAATTTTTATTATAGATTGGCTATAATGGGTTAAGAATCTATTAGAAAGGTGTTCTTATGTTCAAAATGCTTAACAAATTTTTTTCTAAAAGGAAAAAAGAGAGGATTGATTACAAAGAGAGTTTAAAGCTTGCAACTACATATTTTGACAATAATATGTATGAGGAGGCAAACAAAGTTTATTCCAATTTATACAAAATGGCAAAAGGCAAAAGGGCAAATGCAAATCTTTCTGTAATTTTGCACAATTTAATCTTGACAAACCATAAATTGGGGAAAGATGCAAAAGGATATTTTGATGAACTTTTAAGTTTAAGATTTACGCAGCTTTTAAAAGATGAAGAGGCAAATGGAATTAATTATATACAGACAGTTATTATGGGGGTGGAGCACAACTATTTGCCTAAAAATAAGCTGGCAGAAGCTTTAAAAATTTTGCAGCACTATAAAAATTCATCTTTTTACAATAAATTTTTGCAAAAAATTGATGCTCTTAAAGGGAGAGAGGAGTTTACCAATATACCAATTTAATTGGTATATTTCTTAATCGGCGCTTTTTTCTGTTTTGAGTTTAAAATAGTGAATTGTATTTTTAAATTTAAGCAAGAAAGCATTTGCCAGACTGTTCTCTAAACTGTTTGAGTATTTTATGCTCTCTTCCACTTCTGCAATATAACCTGTTAAATTTTTTGAATCTATCCCTACAAGTTCGCTTTTTATATCTTGTAAAAGAGAAAGCAGTTTTTCATATTCTCTGTTTAAAATATACTTTTGAAGAAGCTCGTCTATATCTTCAAAAAGAGCTAAAAACTTTTTAATTTTTTTATTCAGCAGTGTTTCATCTGTTAACAGATTGCTGTTTTTTATTTTATTATACGGCAGATATCTTTTTAAAGTGGCATTCAGTTCTCTTTTAGAAAATGGTTTAGGCAGATATGAGTCAAATCCATATTTGAATATTTCATTTACACTGTTTTTGCTTAAAGAAAACCCTGAATGCAATATAAGGGGAATAGAGTCAAACTCTTTATTGCGTCTAATTGCCAATGCGGTTTTATATCCATCCATTTTAGGCATATAACTGTCTAATATTATCATGTCGTAACTGCTGTTTTCAAGTTTTTTTAAAACCTCTATGCCGTCTTTTGCAGTATCTACCTCAATTGAGTACTGCAAAAGGAGATGTTTTAAAATTTTTAAATTTATAGTATCATCATCTGCAATTAAAATTTTTACATCGCTATTGAGTTCAATGTTTTCTGTCTCTTTAGCTGTTTTTAAATGCTTTCTTTTGTGTTCAAACAGTTTTATTACGCTGTTATACAGTTCACTTTCATCAAAACCTTTTTTTAGAGCGGCATCTTGAATATCATTTGCTATAACCAAATCGCTTTCGCTGTTAATTAACAGCAGCACTTTTAAATCTTTATCTCTTTTTATGTCGGTTAAGTAGTTAATAAAATTGGAGTTTAACAAACTGCTGTCTATAATTGCCAAATCGTAATTTATAAAATTTGGGATATGTTCGCCGGATTTATCAGCTACCTCTACATCTGCATCAAAATTGTACCGGTTTAATTGATTTTTTATTTTATTTGACATATACATACTTGAAGCATATATTAAAATTTTTTTGCCGCTGTAGATATTTATATGCTCTTTTACATCTTGGTGGGTTATTTGCGGAGTCTCGTCAATATTAACAGGGAACTGCAGAGAAATTTTATATTTGCCATTTATGGGTTCAATTTTTAATTTGCCGTCGATTTTTTTTGCCAGTTTGTTTGCAAAATATAGATAGATGCCAAAATATCTGTTTAAATGCTTTATATATTTCGGTTTAAAACCGTAAAGCGTACTCTCTTTTTGATATTTATTAAAGCTTAACAGCTGCGGGATTGAAATTTCCATCTCTTTTTTCTGCTCATTAATATTGAATTTAACCGATGCCTTTTTTAATTTAAACTCTACAGTTTGAAGTTTTACCAAAAGGTAAAGTATCGATTGAATAATTTTTTTATTTCCCAGCACTGTTTTTTCTGGAATATTTTCTCTGTCTATTTTTACATTTGTTAAAATTTCTAAATCTTTGCTCTCTTGGATAAATTCATCAAAAGAGAATTTTTCCAATTCACAAATATCTTTATCTATTTCACTGTTTAAAAAAGAGAAAAGTTTTTGTGTATCTTTAAAGTCATTTTTGTGCTGCTCGTCAAAAGTGTTAAAAAAAGGAAATTTTCTCTTTTTATTCTCTAAATTTTCTATTTTTTGATTTAACCGTTTTATTGAATAAAAAAGGGTTACTTTATTACTGTAATGGTTAAATAGTGGGTTATTGTTCTCTTTTTTCTCTAATATCACAACAGCTGCCTTTTGTACGAACTTATTTGATTATAGCATATTATACAGTTATATATAAAAAAAATGTCAGAACCAAATATTAGTTCTGTTAATTTATGTCCAAAATATGTGATTATTATAATTTTTTTATCTTTAATATGGGCTTAAATTAAGTTTTAAATACAAAAGTAGTGTTAAAGAGATGTCAAGTTTTTTTATTTTTTTGGGGTGTAAATTTATTGTGGTTAAATTCTGGAACAATCTTTTTTAAAATTTCTATTTTATTACTGTTTTCTAGAAGTTTTTGTATATCTTTTTTTAACTCTTTTATATCTACAGTTGTCGGTTTTGCTATGAAAATGGAACTGTATTTTGTCTCTTTATCGCTCTCATCCAAAAGCAGCTCTTCATAAAGTTTTTCTCCGGGTCTTAAACCTATAAACTCTATTTTAATCCCCTCTTTTCCGCTTAACTCTATCATTTTTTTTGCTAAATCGACTATCTTAACCGGTTCGCCCATATCCAGAATAAAAATTTCGCCCCCTTTGCCTATTGCTCCAGCTTGGAGCACAAGTTCGCACGCTTCGGGGATTAGCATAAAGTATCTTGTAATTTCGGGGTGTGTTACGGTAACAGGACCGCCTTTGGCGATTTGCTCTTTAAATTTAGGAATAACCGAACCGCTGCTGCCTAGCACATTTCCAAAACG
>JALVXO010000138.1 GCA_027022775.1 Campylobacteraceae bacterium | reverse complement strand
GCTTTAAATTTTTTGGAAGGTTCAAGATACGAAAAGTAGTCACTCTGACATTATATCCATTAGTTCAGTCAAAAGCTCTTTTGCCTCCTCTTCATCCATCTCATTGCTCTCTATTTCTATTAACATCTCCCTGCACTCTCTATGCATCTCTTGCAGTGTGCTCAACTCCTCTTTTTCACCTAAAGAAATTGTTTTTTCGCGCTCTATTGTTTGAAAAATAGAATCTATCGCATGCTCCAAATCGGGCATAATTTCATTTTCTAAAAGCGCTTTTAACTTTTCTAAACTGCTCATGCCAATCCCTTTAACTGGATTTTAGCTATTTTACCATAAAATATTGGCAGAGCAAAATTTTATAACAAGAAATTTAATGGATATAGGCAAATATTATAAATCTTTTTTTGAATATTTAAAAAATGTCAGAAAGTTAAGCCCCCAGAGTGTAAAAACTTACTCTATTGCCTTAAATCTTTTAAAAGAGAATTATGAAATAGAAAAAAGAGAAAACGGCTACATTTTAAATATTACAGCTTTCAGACTGGCTATAAAAGGGCTTTCAAAGCGCTCTATATCTACAAAATTAAGTGCTGTCAGAACTTTTATTAAATATTTAAAACAGTTCCATAATATAAATATAGTTTTAAAAGGAAACCAGAGTATAAAAGTTCCAAAAACTCTGCCTAAACCCATAAAACACCAAAAAATTACAGAAGCGCTTAAAAATTGCAGTTTAGAAGAGCGCTTAATGGTTCTTATAATTTATGCCCTTGGGGTAAGAGTTAGCGAAGTCGCTAATTTAAAAGTAAAAGATATTTCTAATAATTGGATTAGAATAACAGGAAAAGGAGACAAAACAAGAGAAATTCCGGTTTTAAAAAATATCTCTTTGCTAATTCAAGAGTATCTGCAAAATAGAAAAAACAACACTTATCTTTTTCAAAAAGGGGATAAACCTTTAAGCAGTTCACAGATAAGATACCGGATAGATAAAATTTTCAAAAGGGCTGGAGTAAAAGTAACACCCCATCAGTTAAGGCACTCTTTTGCAACAGAATTGTTAAACAGCGGTGCAAGAATTTCTGATGTAAGTGAACTTTTAGGACACAGCTCTATGTCCACTACACAAATCTACACAAAATTAAACAGCTCTGCCAAAATGGAAAACTATCTAAAAGCACACCCTTTGGCAAACTTAAACTAAATGCTAAAAAGAATCTGACAAAATAAAATCAAAAAACTCTTTTTAAGCTTTATATGAGAAAATCGGTAAAAAGTTTGCAAGGTTTCTTAATGGCAAAAGAGATAGACAGTGTCTGCACCTACTGCGGGGTCGGGTGTGATATTACGGCGGTTGTTGATAATAATAAAATATGTAAAATATATGCTCAAAAAGACGGCGTAGTAAGCCAGGGGAAGCTCTGCATTAAGGGCAAATACGGTTACGATTTTGTTGATGCTAGCGATAGAATAAAACAGCCGCTTATTTCTAAAAAATTTTTAGAGAGAAATCCGCACTTTAAAGAGAAGTATACAAATAACATGCATCCATACAATGCAAACTTTTACTCTACAGATTTTGAAACCGCTACCGATATTGCTGCTGCTAAACTGCAAGAGATAAAGCAAAAGCACGGACGGCACAGTTTTTGCGCAATCGGCGGGGCAAGAACCAGCTGTGAAAATGCATATCTGTTTCAGAAATTTTGCCGCGAGAGTATGGAATCGCCGCATGTGGATAACTGCGCGCGGGTTTGCCATTCGCCAAGCCTTAAAGGGATGCGCGAAACAATAGGCGAAGGGGCTGCGACCAATCCGTATGATGATATTTACGAAGCGGAATTTATTATGGTTATTGGTTCAAATACCCTCGAAGCCCATCCGATTGTGGCAAACAGGCTTGTTGAGGCTGCAAGCACCAAAGATAATATTGCCGTTATCGATGTGCGCGAAACAAAACTTGCAAAGCGGGCAAAATACAACTGCATTATTCCGTTTGAGACAAATTTGCTAATTTTGAATATGATGGCGTTTGTTATTATTAGCGAAGAGCTTTATAATAAAGATTTTGTATCCAAAAGATGCGCCAATTTCGAAGAGTTTAAAGAGCAGATTTTAAATGACCCTTATGCCGACCCGGCTTTTTTTAAACAGGTAAAAGGGTATGAGTATTTGGCAAAAATGGTTCCAAATATTGCGCGTGAATATGCACTTAAACGCTCTATGATTTTTTGGGGGCTGGGTGTGACCGAACATATAGATGGCTCTAAAGCGGTTATGGCAATTACCCATCTGGCGCTGCTTACGGGGAATATTGGCAAGATTGGTGCCGGGCTTATGCCGCTTAGAGGGCAGAATAATGTTCA
>JALVXO010000137.1 GCA_027022775.1 Campylobacteraceae bacterium | reverse complement strand
ATCGGATATACAGCGGCTATGAGCTTTTTTATTGAATCTCTGCTGCTCTTTTTGTCAAAATATGGTTCCCAACTCTGAGAGTGCGCAAAAAGTTAAAATTTCTGTAAAATTCCCCATTTCAGTCATTATGAGTGTAGCAAAGAATTTCGATAGAACGGCAGTAAATAGATTCTTCGCTACGCTCAGAATGACGATTAAGGCAAATATTTTGGACTTTTTACGCACTCTCCTCTTCAAATCCTTGCCAGATTTTTTAACATGTTGATTGTATCGATCTTGCGCAATAGTATCGGCAACAGTTGTTAACCTCTTTCCGTTTCTGTAATGGTCAACTTTTCCCAGTCTGGCGCAGTAAGGTGCCAAATACTATGCATTTGCCTGCAGCGCCAAAAGCACAAAAATTAAATATACTGTTTTCATTTATAAACCTTCTTTTACTTTTGCAAATTTGCTAAAACTGCATCTGCCATTTTAATTAACTGGCTTTGATTGGCAGAGCCATCAGGCGCTTTGACTTTAAGAGGCGTAATTGCAACTACACGGTTATTTACGCCTTTTTTTAAAATCTCGATTGTGTTTTTATCTTTTTTTGCAATAACTGCGACTGTATTGTTTCCAATTTTTTTATTGACAGAATCGAACAGGTCGCTCGGCGGGGCAAAATATTCCGGACTGCGGTTTTTTTCATTGTAGTAAAGTGTTACGGTAAAATAGGGAAAACCGTCTTTGTTTTCAATAGAACATGTTGTAGCATAAGAGAATTTATGCTCCTCTTTTAAATCGGTATGCAGTTTTTTCCCGCTAAGTTTCTGTGCAGTTTGCAAATCTACTGCCTGACACAGTTTTTGCGCGCTTATTTTGGCTGCCTCTTTGCTGTTCTCTTTACTTTTACATCCGCTTAAAAGAAGTGCAGCAGTTAAAAAAATTGTTAACAGTTTCATAATTTCCTCCTAGTTGTTTTTTAAAGAAACTTTGATTTCGGTAACTTTTCCCGCTTTAATTTCAAAATCGGTTTTTTTGCTAATATCAAGATTGCTGTCGCTTGAAACAACTGTATAGTTTCCTTCCGGCAAATGCTCTATACAGGCTTTTTCTGCGGTAGAACCGCAAGAAGTAACTGTTGAATTTTGGGTTTTTCCATTTATATTTTTATAAAAGATATGAAAGCCGCCTACTGGTTTGCCGTTTTTGCTTACAGAGATTTTTACTGTTCCTGTCTGCCCTGTAATAACATTTACTTTTGTCAAACTCTTTTCGCTTTTAACCGTTACAGGGGTTTGAACTTTATATTGGCTGTAGATTGTAACAATAATATATTTACCAGGCGCTACATGCTCCAGGCAGGGCTCTTCTTTACTAGATTCACAAAGATGCTCATATTTGTCTGCTCTTTTTCCTCCCAAATCTTTGTATATCTGGTGCAGAGCTTCTATTTTTGCCCCCTCTTTGGTTTCGCTTGCGGTAATTTGAATATTGTATTCAAGCTTATTTACTTTCGCAACAATAGCTTTCATTGCACTCTTTAAAGCATCCGCATTTTTTGCGTTAAAATATTGGCCTCCTGTGGCATTGGCAATGCAGCGCAACTGTCTGTCAGCAGCTTTGTTTACATTAAATCCGATCACATGGGCAACAAAACCAATTCCTAGCTTTTTAAGCTCTTTTGCAGTGCCGCAGGGGTCGGGGTCACATGTCTCTTTGCCGTCGCTTATTAAAATTACAGTTGAGTTGCCCTCTGTATAGTTTAATTCATTGGCAGCTCTTTTTAAAGCCCGGCTTATTGGGGTTTTTCCTTTTGGCGAAATTGCCATAACCTTTTTGATAATCTGCTCTTTATTAAGCTTGCCAATTGGCACAATAGTTTCTATATCACTGCAATCCCCTTTGCGTCGATGTCCATAAACCGTTAAACCCAGTTCTACTTTGGGGTTCCATCTCTTTACCACCTTTTTTAACGCATCTTTGGCAATTTTAATTTTGGGCACACCATCAATTTTGCCCCGCATACTGCCGCTTGCATCAAAAATAATTACAGCTTTTGGATTACCGGCTCCAGCATCTGCTAAAATTGCTGGCAAAAGCATTAATATGAAAAAAAATCTTTTTAGCATAAATACTCCTTTCAAGGCTTTGCATTGCAAGCTGTAATTACATTAATTTTACGGATTTATTCTCCATATAGTTGCATCTGCATGATTGACATTTCCTTGATTGCTAAAGCCGCCCACTAAAATTTTATAATCTTTATCTAGTGCAATGGCACGCCCCACATCCCAATTATATCCGTTAGTAAAAGTTGCTATACCGGTATTATTAAAAGATGTATCTAGTTTACCAGTTGTATCAAAACGCCAGAGAGCCATTTGT
>JALVXO010000136.1 GCA_027022775.1 Campylobacteraceae bacterium | reverse complement strand
AAAATAAATTCGGTCACTACAAAATATTTCAGAAGAAAACACTATGATTTTATGGACTTTTGGTTATTGGATTTATCTAAAAATAGCACTTTTTAAGCAAAGGTTAAGGTTGGGTGGCAAAGTTGGGGTAAAAAAATCCTGAATTGCTGAATTATAGACTAAAAAAGAATTTATAAAATTTAAAAGCCGATATCGGAATAATTTATATTATCAATAGTCTAAATATAGAATAACTGCAGGAAATCTGTCTCTTTAAATATTCGTCAATTTAACTATTTTTAAAAAAAAATGTATAATGACAAAAAAACTACGAAGGTAATATTATGAAAAAAATAGATCATAAAATATTTATCCGCATGCTAAAAGAGAAAGGTATAACACAAAAAGCTTTTGCCAATTATTCAAAAATACCTTACGATACCGTAACAGGCTGGAAAAAAAGAGGTAGTGTGCCGCTTTACGCAATGGTTATTGCCCGTGATATGGCTTATAGATTAGAACTTAATGAGAATGCTCAAAAAGAGCTTCAGCGAAAATATAAACGCCAAAACAATAAGATAAAAGGATTAAATAAAAAAGAACAAAAACTTATAGAATCAGCCTTTTGGGGAACTAATTATACAGCTGCAGAGATAATAAAAAAGGCTCAAAATAAAGACGAAGAGATAATAAAACAGATAAAAAACCTCCCTATTAATTTACAAGAAAAAATAGCAACAATACAAGTAAATCCAAATGTATAGAGATGACTGGCAATCGGTCTATCTAAATCAAGATAGATTGCTAAAAGCATTTAAAGAGTTAGAAAACCGGATATTTCTTGCTGGTGGCACAGGTTTGCAGAGGTTTCTGCTTCCTCGCCCTTACCGGCACTCTGAAGATTTAGACTTTTTTTTCCCTTCCTTGCAAGAAAAAAAAGATATGCATCAAATGGCAGAGCAAATGGTTAAAATTTTAAACAGCTTACCTAATGCTGAAATAGAGCAAACAAGGTGGATAAAAGAAGAACAAGCTTACCGGATATTCTGCAGTTTTGACGATAATGATGAAATAATAAAAATAGAACTTTTAAATTTTACCTGCAGCAGAGTGAAAGATAAAAGTTTTGTATCCCACCCTTTTAAAATAGAAAATATGTATAATCTTCTCCTTTATAAATTAAAAGCGCTTTGCGACCGCCCCGATACAATAAAAGACCTTTTTGATATATATTTCATCTTAAGAGAGTTACCAAAAATCGACACTAAAAAGCTTATATATAACCTTAATTTAAAATTTAAAGAAGCCATAGGTTACGAATATAAAACAACCGATATAGCAAACGCATTAAAGCAAAATTTAAAGTGGGATATAGAATTAGCAGACATAAAACACTCTTATGATTTAAAAAAAGAGATAGAAACCTTTAAGAAAAACCTATTAGAGTCTTTAAAAACTAAAAATTATTTAGACTTTTCATATCAAAACCGCATTGAGCAAAACGCTAAAAGATATGATTTAGATATCGAAACCTATCTTGAACTTATAGAATTGTTAGACGAAAACAGTTTTTGGATTAATGAAGTTCTTTTATTTTGGAAATAACTTTGCTTTTGCATAATTTATCTTGTCCCAAAGCTCTAATCGAGTGTAAGAAAAAAGTCGAACTCTCTGAAAAACTATAAATTAAATGAAAATTGTATAATTTTAGCAAAAAAATTTTAAGGGGTATTTATACCGTTAGGAGATAAAAAATGAGAGATTCTATAAAAGAAGCTATTGGCATAACTGTGCAAGATATGATTAGTTAACTAGTTACTAGTAATGGATTCCCAATCAAGTTATGAATGACGGGTTGCATTTTTTTGCCGGTTACACTATCTGTGGATTCCTGCTTTCGCAAAAATGACGGAATGCACAGCATTACCGACTTTTAGCTTTAAGCTTTCCTCAAATACCCCATAGCCGTGGCGATAATATCGTCGCTGTCTTTGCTTGGGGAGTTTAGGATTACGCGTTCTTTTTCGTCGCTGAATTCTATGAATACTCTTTGTTCGTAGCTAGAGACTTTTTTAATATTTTTCTCATTTGCCAGCACTTTTATTGCCATTAAATCTATGAATTGCTTTGTCATTTTATCCAGTTTGCCAAAGCGGTCTTCGATTTCTTCTTCGATTTCGTAAACCTCTTGCAGGTCTTTGCATTGGGATAGGCGGCGGTAGAGTTCTAATCTTAAGCGGTCTTCGGTTATTATTTCATCGCTTAAGTAGGCATCGACTATCAGTTTTAACTCTACGCCTTTGCTCTCTTCGGTTTTGCCGCTTAAGGTTTTTATGGCGTCTTCAAGCATCTTTAAATAGAGCGAATAGCCGATTTGTTTGATGTGTCCG
>JALVXO010000135.1 GCA_027022775.1 Campylobacteraceae bacterium | reverse complement strand
ATCGAAATTCTTTGCTACACTCATAATGACTGAAATGGGTTATTTTACAGAAATTTTAACTTTTTGCGCACTCTCAGAGTTGGGAACCATATTTTGACAAAAAGAGCAGCAGAGATTCAATAAAAAAGCTCATAGCCGCTGTATATTCGATAATCCTAAAAGAGAAAAAGCAAATTATAAACCCAAAAATTGTATTAGCCAATACTTTATCTGCATTGGTTATAGGGCAAAATTTACTACACTGCAAAACAGATATTACAAAGTTATAAAATATGAAAAGAAAAGCAAAACAATAATAAACAAGAGAGTACTAATTAAAATTAAAGAGGTCACATCTTTTGGACGGCAATTATACAAAGCAGCCAGATTAATATTTGCAATTGCAAGAGGTGTAATCATCTGCATCAAAAGTATATTTTTAGAAAACTCATCTATTGGAACTACTTTTAAAATAAAATATGCTGCTGTAGGGATTAAAACAAACTTTTGAACCAAAGTTCCAAAAAGCAGTTTTTTGCTCAACTCATGCAGTTTAACCCCTTCTAAAAAAGTTCCAAGCAGAAAAAGCTGCAGCACTATTCCGGCATAAGCGCCCATTTTTAATATATCTTTAATATGGCCGTTAAATTCCACTCCGTTAAAATTTAAAATTCCTGCAACAATAGCTGCGGGAATTGCAGGTATTTTAAAAATATTTAATATTGAACGCTTAATATCAAAAGAGCCGCGCGAATAGATATAAACCCCAAGAATGTAAACAATAAAAACATTTGCCAAATTTATTAATGTTGTATAAATCACGCTCTTTTCGCCAAAGAGTGCTATTCCTAAAGGAATACCCAAATTTCCGGTATTTCCTACAAAACCCGCAATTGTAAAAATCGCCCGCTCTTTTTTCTCTTTAAATAAAATTTTACCAAGAAAAACCGCCGGAATTAAAAGCGCAACCACAGTTCCCCAAAAAGTCAGCGGAACAAAAAGAAGCTCCCAATTCAGTTTTGCTGTACTAAACCCCCACACTGTTACAAAAGGCTGCAAGAAATAAACAGAAAAAATGGTTAAAGTTTTACTATCTATCTGCTCTTTAAAGATTACTTTAGCTAAATAGCCTAAAATAATAAAAAGATATACAAATGTTATTGAATAGAGTGCATTAATCATTTAGAAATTATAACCAAAGGTTTATTATGCAAAGATTTTTTATCTTGGCTGCCCTTTTTATATTAATTGGCTGCGGAGGCGGAAGCGATAATACAAAAAAGTTAAAAAAACTGCCGCAAAAACTCTCATGGCAATGGCAGCTTCAAGGCAAAGTAGAGACAAATTACAATGCCTCGCTTTACGATATCGACCTTTTTGACACTCCCAAAGAGACAATAAAACAGCTTCGCAACAAAGGTGTTACAGTTATTTGTTATTTTAGCGCAGGAAGCTGGGAAGATTGGCGAAAAGACAGCAACAGTTTTCCAAAAGAGGCAATTGGAAACAGTTTAGAAGAGTGGGAAGGTGAAAAATGGCTCGATATAAGAAACAGCAAAGTAAGAAATATTATGATAAAACGAATACAACTGGCAAAAGAGAAAGGGTGTGACGGAATCGAACCGGATAATGTTGACGGCTATATAAATGATACCGGTTTTAATTTAAGTTACAAAGATCAGATAAATTACAATCTTTTTTTGGCAGAAAATGCCAAAAAATTAAACCTTTTAATAGGATTAAAAAACGATTTGGAACAGATAAAAGAGTTAGAACCCCACTTCGATTTTGCCCTTAATGAACAGTGCCACCAATTTGAAGAGTGCTACTATCTCCAGCCGTTTATCGATGCTCAAAAACCTGTTTTAAATGCAGAATATGCAAAAAAATATGTAGAAAATATAAGCGGTGCACGGGATAAACTGTGCCAGCAGGCAAAAAAAGAGAAAATAAACACACTGATTTTGCCAAAAGAGCTAGACGGCAGTTTTAGAATAGAGTGCAATTAACCCTTTTTATACTCAATTCACAATTTTGTTTTTTACCAAAATATACTGCAGTGTATTTTCAAAATCCTGGCTTGACCAGGAATACAGATTACGGAAAATATTTCTCTAATCACTAATTTCTAATCTCTCTTCTCTAATCAAGCTCTAAATTCCCGCGTTCGCAGGAATGACGCAATCTAAACTGTCACTGTCAACTGTCACTGTCACTAATTGTGCGGTATGGCCGCACCTACATGCGGATTACGGAATACGGATTACAGATTACGGAATTAAAATTATCCATTATCAATTATCCATTATTCTAACCCCTCAATCCTCAATCCTTCAATCCAAACTCTCATCCTTTTTTATGCTCTATTAAATTACCCTTGTTGTATGAGAGTATTTTTGTTATCTCTTT
>JALVXO010000134.1 GCA_027022775.1 Campylobacteraceae bacterium | reverse complement strand
TTTCAAACAAAGACTCTCTTTGTTTAACAATATCTTCTATTCTATTTGCAAGAGCAGACCATTTCTCTTTTGGAAGATTAAAATCAGACCCAAGATTTAGCAAAACTCTCTGTCGGACTTTATTACCAACTCTATAAGACTCTACTAATCTATAAGTGTAATATTTCTCATTACTATTTTTCTTACTCTTAGATACAGTTCTTCTAATAAACATTCAGATATCTTTACGCAATTTATTTTAAGCATTATACCGTAATAAAGAATAATTGTCAATACTTAAAATAAGTTCGGTCACTACAAAATATTTCAGAAGAAAACACTATGATTTTATGGACTTTTGGTTATTGGATTTATCTAAAAATAGCACTTTTTAAGCAAAGGTTAAGGTTGGGTGGCAAAGTTGGGTTAATGGTTAGCTTTGCTCACAACGCTCCGGTTTCTGCCCTGAAAACGGCATAGCGTTAAACTTTTTAACTTTTTAGCTGTGAGCAGTTAAGCGTTTATGCACTCTTGCACTACACCCCTGTTGCCAAGTAGTAACATATTTGATGCGCTTTTTTAAAATTTAACTCAAACCAGCTCAACCCCTTTTTCGCCTTTTTCCAGGTAGCCGATAACATAAGCGTCTGTTTCGTTTAAAATTTTATCTACGCTGCTCTCTTCCACAGCCCAAACCATTCCAACCCCCATGTTGAAGGTTCTAAACATCTCCTCTTCTTCGACATATTTGCCAATAAAATCAAAAACCGGCAAGGTTTTAATTGCATCTTTTTTTACAATAGCTTTTATATTTTGAGGCAGAACCCTTGGGAGGTTTTCAACTATTCCGCCGCCGGTAATATGCGCAAGGGCAACAATTTCATCTTTGCACTTTTTAAACTCTTTAACATAAATTCTTGTAGGGGTTAAAAGGGTCTCATAAAGCGGTTTGCCTTCAAACTCATCACTGTAATCCATTCCCAGTTTGTCAAAGAAAAGCTTTCTTACCAGCGAATAACCGTTAGAGTGGATGCCGCTGCTAGGAAGAGCCAGCAGCACCTGCCCCTCTTTTACAAGCGATACCCGCTCCATTTGGGATTTTTCAGCAATGCCCACTGCAAAACCTGCCAAATCGAAATCGTTTTGGCTATACATTCCCGGCATTTCGGCAGTTTCGCCTCCAATTAAAGCGCACTCTGCCTCTTTGCACCCTTTGGCTATTCCTCTTACAACCTGCACCGCATCTTCACGCACAAGCTTTCCTGTTGCATAGTAATCCAAAAAAAACATAGGTGTGCCAAAATTGCAAATTAAATCATTAACACACATGGCTACAAGGTCAATACCCACAGTGTCAAGCTTGCTGCTCTCAATTGCAATTTTAAGCTTTGTGCCCACCCCGTCTGTTGCGCTTAAAAGCACAGGCTCTTTATAACCGCCAGGCAGCGCATAAGCTCCGGCAAATGAACCTATTCCGCCTATTACATTAGCATCAAAAGTTGATTTTACATCCTCTTTTATATCATTTACAAAACTGTTTCCGGCATCAATATCCACGCCGGCATCTTTATAGCTTAATTTACTGCTCATTATTTATCCTCGCATTTTGGCAAAATATTTTTAAGTATCGCTCTAACAGGGCAAAAACCGCTAAAACCGTCCATTAAAAGCGCCAGCATCAGCACTAGAAAAATAGCAAAACTGATTTTCATACTCTCTGCCACTGTCCCCATAGCCAAACCGATAATTATTGCAATTATAAGGCTTCGCATTCTCTCTACGCACATAACTACTCCTTTTGAGCCTCTTTCAATTTATCGAGCCGCTTTTGAAGCTTTTCTACTTCGTCTCTCATCATTTCCAGCAAAATATCAACAGGCTGTGCAAAATTTGTTACAAAAACACTCATTGGATTGCTAAAGTCAAGATTATCCAATTTTGCCAGTTTATTCATAAAATCATCAAAGCTGTAACCCTTGCCAATTGCTGCTGCATGAAGCATAAGCGCATTTTTTATTTCACTGTGCTGGATTAAATGGCTTAAAGCCAAAAAAAGTTCCTGTGCAGATTTTGTATCGTTAGAGCTGTATCTTTCAATAGCGTGCTCGTATAAACCGCGCGCTGCTGCCCACTCTTCGGGGTTTGACAAATCCAGACTGCCGCCGGAAGAGATTTTTTCAGAAACTGTATTAAAAGAGCCGTCTACAATTTTTTGGAACAGGCTGTTTATCTCCTCTTCACCGCTCTCTAGCGCCAGTTTCGCATCTAAAAGCTGGTAAGATTTTGCCAAAGAACCGGTTTGCGCCGCCTCCTCTTCTAACTGTTTTAATTTCTCCATAAACTCCTTATCTTGTTTTAGAGCTTCTATATCGATACCGTTATCCATAAAAATCCTTAAATCGAGTAGATATAAAATTTTACCAATATTTTTTAAATATATGGCATAATATAAATAAAGAATACAGAAAGGCAAAAATGTTCTATTTTATCGTTTTTATAGCTTTTGTATATTTTGCTTTTTTAGCTTATCTCTATTTTTCCCAGGATAAATTGATATTTAAAAACAGATATGCTAAACCATATATTCCAAAAGTTGCACAAAAAATACAAAAGCCGGCTGCGTAAATGCTGTTTTTGTTAATAGAGATGAAATAATTCCAGCTAAAAATATAGAAAATCTCCGCCGCTCTTTAGAGTTTAATAAAATAACCCCTATAGATTCTACCCACATCCACATTTAAAAGAATGATAAAATAACAGGAATTATAAAAGAGTTTTTAAAATGTTAAAATACAAAATCCACATTATCATGATCCCCAAAGGCTTTATAAAGTCTGTCTCTCTCTTCCTGGCTCTCTACTATGCATGATGCGGAGTAACTGTGGAAATTTCCTTTTTTTGATGTTTTGCTAAATTTGCAGCTGTGGGTTTTATCTCCCATTACCTCTTTTATAGCCTGTTCTACCTTTTCTTTATCTCTGCCGATAACCTTAAATCTCCACTTTGTCGGATAATCTATTTGGGGTTTCTCTTGTGTGTTGCTATCAAGTATCATATTTTCTCCTTTTTTTAACTTTCTTCTCTGTTCGGATTACGGAATACGGATTGCAGATTACGGAAAAAAAATAGTTTTCTAATCTCTAATCTCTCTTCTCTTAAAATCCCCGCTTTTGCCGCCGCTTTTTTCTTCCAGCTGGATTGGGCCTATAACCATTCCTTTATCGATTGCTTTTAACATATCGTAAATTGTTAAAAGCCCCACGCTTACTGCTGTTAAAGCTTCCATCTCTACACCGGTTTTTCCGGTTATTTTTGCAGTTGCAATCAATTTAAATCCTGGAAGATTGGGCAATTCTTCCACATCTATTTTAACAGAAGTAAGCATTAACGGATGACACATAGGTATCAAATCGCTGGTTTTTTTTGCCCCCTGTATGGCTGCAATAACAGCTGTCTGCAATACAGGGCCCTTTTTTGCACGGTTTTCTATTACCGCATCGAATGCCTCTTGTGTTACTTTAATTATGCCGCTTGCTTTTGCCACTCTTTTTGTGTCATCTTTTGCCGAAACATCCACCATTTTAGGTCTGTCATTTTCATCTAAATGTGTTAAACTCATAATACGCCTTTAAATTTGTGTATTCTCTTAACGAAAAAGAGTAAATTATTCAATAAAACTTTGCAATTATATCGTTTTTTTAAGAAAAAACTTATAAAATGAGATTTATAACATATATTTGTTTGTTATAGGTAACATAAGCTGAACTTATATAAAAATAAGTTCAAGCTTATATCTCAATATGAAGGAATTAAAATGGGAAAAGAGGCAAAAACAGATTACTTAAAGGGCTGGGTCCCTTACCATATTAAACGGTATTGGGGGTATGTTGCGGCAACAATAATCGCTCTTGTACTGCCGTGGATTAAAGTAAACGGGAACCACTTCTTCCTGTTAAACTTTGACCATAAACAGCTGCACTTCTTCTTTGTGCGTTTTGATATGCAAGAGCTTTATATTATGCCGTTTTTGCTTATGATTCTGTTTATCGGTATTTTTGCGCTTACTGCGTTTGCAGGGCGTGCATGGTGCGGGTGGGCGTGTCCGCAGACAATTTTTAGGGTAATTTACAGGGATTTAATCGAAACAAAACTGCTTAAAATCAGAAAAAGCATTAAAAATAAGCAAAAAGAGCCCGACTGGAGCAAAAATGGAAACGCTGTAAAAAGGGTTATCGCGATTTTGATCTGGTCGGTTTTGGCATTTATTGCCGCAGCAGATTTTATGTGGTATTTTGTTCCGCCTGAAGATTTCTTTAAATATCTGGCAGACCCTGGCAACCACCCTGTTATGATAGGCTTTGTTGTAGGGGTTGCAGGCTTTTTAATTGCAGATATTGTATTTATCAAAGAGAATTTCTGTATCTATATCTGTCCATACAGCCGTGTTCAGTCGGTGCTGTTTGATGAAGATACGCTTTTAACTGTATATGACCCAATCCGCGGCGGAAACATTTATGAAGGTCATGGCGAAGAGCGCCGCAAAGTGGTTAACAGCCAAAAAGAGCTTTTGGAAAAGAATCCAAATGCCGAGTGTACCTTTTGTGAGAGCTGCGTGCGTGTCTGCCCGACCCATATCGATATTAGAAAAGGGCTGCAGCTTGAGTGTATTAACTGTTTAGAGTGTGTTGATGCCTGTACCGTTGTTATGGGCAAACTTGGCAAACCTAGCCTTGTTCAGTGGTCTAGCGAAAGAGAAACTGTTAAGCATGAGGGTAAAACAAGGCTGTTTAGACCTAAAATTTTAGGATATATGGCGGTTTTAGCCGGTGTTATTACAATGCTTTTTGTAATGGGCAGCAAAAAAGAGGGAATGCTTATGAATATTGAGCCGGATAAAAGGGTTTATAAAGTTCTAGAAGATGGCAGAGTTGAACATAGTTACATTACTCTGTTCCAAAATACCGATACCAAAAAGCACACTTACAGTATTGCAATTGACAATAAAGATATAGAAATTGTACGCCCTAAAGAGCCGTTTGAAATTGCTGCACGGAGCAAAAGAAAGAAAGTTATTATTTTAAGAAGCAAAAAACCTCTTTTAAAAGATATTAAACAAGATACACCAATTCCTGTAGTTGTAAACGCATTTGCAATAGATGATAAAAAGAATATCAATATCTACAGAACAATTAAATTTATGTATCCTACAAAAGCCCATATAGAACAGTTTAAGGGTAAATAGACTCTCTTTGCGGCTTTTGCCGCACTATATAGATGTAACATATCTTCACAAAAACTCTATTTTTTAAAAAAATAGGATAAAAATACCCTTTCTTTACTGTTATATAAGACAAAATTTATCCGATTTAGATATACTTCCCTTAAATAAATTAAAAAAAGGATTAAACATGGCAACAGTTACATTTAAAAACGACACGGTATGCAATTTAGCAGGCAATGAGGTAAATGTAGGAGATACAGCTCCGGTAGTTACAGTAGTAAACTGCAATCCTATGCTTCAAGATGAGCAAATTGGCGGAGAAGGCAAAGTTCAGCTAGTAAGTGTAGTTCCTTCTTTGGATACTCCAGTTTGCGATGCAGAGACAAGAAGATTCAATCAAGAAGCTGCAGCGCTTGAAGGTGTTGAGGTTATTACAGTTTCTATGGATTTGCCTTTTGCAGCGGCAAGATGGTGCGGTGCAGCGGGTATTGATAACATAAAAGTATGTTCTGATTTTAGAAATAAAGATTTTGGAAATGCCTACGGTGTGCTTTTAGCAGACGGTCCTTTAGCAGGTGTATTGGCAAGAGTTATTTTTGTAATTGGAAAAGACGGCAAAGTGACTTATAAGCAAGTTGTGCCAGAAATTACTCAAGAGCCAAATTACGAAGAGGCTATAGAAGCGGCAAAAGCGGCAGCAAGCGCGTAATCTGCCGCCGTGCAACTCTGAATAAAATCCTTCCTTTCCTGAAATAAATCTCCTGATATTAAGTTTAGGGTTGCACGGTAGTCTTCTCCTTGTAATAGTGCGTATATGCGCACTATTCTTTTAAAATTTATTTTGAATTTTTGCATAAATCCATTTTGTTTTAACTCACTTTTGGTAAAATAACAGAAACATTTTTTAGAGGTTGCTGATAATGAAAAAGATTTTTATTCTAATTTTTGCAGCTATTGCAGTTTTTTTAATAAGCGGCTGTGCCCCTTCTATTCCCACAGGAGTTACCGGCGGATATTATACTCCTGAAGATTGCCAAAATAAGCCTGATGCCGTTTTTGATCCTTCGCGTGCAGCGGATAAAATTGTTGTTAACAAAAGCGAACACAGAATGTATGTTTATAAAGACGGCAAAGTTATAAAAAGCTTTCCGGTATCTTTAGGCTCCAATCCTGGCAGAAAAGTAAGAAGAGGAGATTTAAGAACACCTGTTGGAAGATATGTAATATTAGATAAAAGATGCCATCCTATAAAATACAGAGCTATGACAATATCATACCCTAACGCCGAAGACAGAGCGCGTGCAGCAAAGCTGGGTGTTGATCCGGGCAGCCAGATTACTATACATGGGCAGCCGCACTGGAATGCAGACGGACATGGGGATAGCTATACGCTCTCCCATGACTGGACAAACGGATGCATAGCGTTGACAAACAGCGATTTAGACTGGCTTTGGGGAAGTGTAAGGGTAGGAACCCCTATAATTATAAATGAGTAAAAAGTATACTCCTAAACAGATAGAAAAATATAAGCGCCAAAAATATATCGGCGCTTTGGAAAAGTGTACTAAAAACCTCTTTAAACTTTTTCGCGATAAAAATTCTACACTTAAAAATTATAAAATCCGTTTTATTGAATTAAAAAAAGAGATAGAAAAATTTAGCGATATTAGGTTAAACAGCGAATATTTAAAAAAAACCAAAGAGTATATAGATGAACTTTATAAATTGACAGTAATCAATGATAATTTTGATGAAAACAGTTATAATAGTATAAAAAATCAGGAGCTGACCAACTTAAATAGATTGCAAAAGATGAAAAACAGAACAAAGTATAATAAAGAGAAACATAAAAATAAAATTTTTTAAAATTTCTATTTTGCCATTATTTGGCGTACTTTAAGTTTATAATAAATAAATGCCGGTATTTTATGCACTAAAAACATTAAATAGACATATAAAAATGGTATAATAACCGAAACAATATTAGTAAGGTATTTTTATGAGATATATTGCTTTTTTAGTAATATTTATTGCCAGCGCTTTAGCAGATTTTAGTTTAACTTACAAAATAAGCAATATTATTACGCAAAAAGTGGATTTTAAAGATAAAGAAAATGTGCTTTTTACAATAAAACAGAGCGGCAATACAGTTGAAAAACTTATAATTTCTGACGGTAAAAAGTATATCAGTTTTAACGATAATGGAATTGAACAGATTTTGGAAATTTCAGATGAGCTTTCAGAACCGGTAAAAACAGAAGTTTCTAATGATATAAAATATAAAGTGATAAAAAAAGAACAAAATCTTAAAATTGCCGGTTTTGATGCCGAAAAATGGACAATACAATATTTAGAAAATAACAGAACCGAAGATGTGTTTGTAAGCAAAGACCCTAAAATAGTTTCAGCTGTGCTTTCTGTAATAGAAGCTTTAAAGAAAATATTGCCAAACAACAAGCAGAAAAATGCAGATATTTTCAATATGGGCAACGGTTACGTTCTGCTTGGCAGCCGTGATTTACAATTGATCTCTTATGAAGAGAAACCTCTTCCTAAAAAACTTTTTGCCATCGATACAGAATTAAATGAAAAAGAAGAAAAAGTTCTTTCTGAAAATATTAAAAACTGTTTTACAAAAGTGTGCTGCGGACAAAAAATAGAGGCTGCTCAGGAGCTTGCCTCTTTTTTAAATAAAAATATAGAAAATTGGAAGCTTAAAGAGGTGGCAAAATGCAAAGCCCCTCAAGAGGCAGGGTTAGAGAGCGCACTGTATACAGACAGCAACCGCTCAATCATTATTGAAATAACAACAAACGGACAGCAAGGCGGCAAAATAGAGAGTCTTAAAAAACAGGGGTTAAAACTTGTAAATATCCGCGAAAGCAGAATAAACGGATTTAAAATAACAACAGCCTATCTGCCTATTGTCAATGCAACAATTGCAGATATTATGCTCCCAAGCGGCACAATTTCTATTTACTGCAAAGGCAAAAGCGATCTTTCGGCATTTGCCAAAAAAGCTATAAAATTAAAATTAAACCAAAGTTACAGTTCAAGCAGTATATAAACCTGCTCTTTTACCCCAAACTTTTGGCTAAAGCCTCCATAAAGCAAATTTTACATATAATTTATGTAAAAAATAAGGCAATAAATGCAGTATAGATATAAAGGGCTTACAAGAGAGGGCAAAAAAGTCAAAGGCGTTATAGTAGCGGGCAGCTATAATGAAGCTAAACAGATTTTAAAATCACAGGGTATTTTTTACCAAAGTTTAGAAGAGGGCGGAGGCAGAAACCTTTTGTCAAACCTAAAAAAACGCCCTATGAGTGGTGCTTTAATGAGTGCTTTTTCTAAAGAGCTTTCTAGTTACATAGAATCGGGCATGACAATTGTAACAGCACTTAAACTTATGCACAATCAGCATAAAAACGAAAAAAAGTATGCCGCCTTTATTGAAGAGGTCAAAAAGATGGTAGAGGAGGGCAAAAACCTCTATACCGCTTTAAGTTCGCAATCGGTATATGAGTTGCCCGATTTCTTTTTGCAAAGTATTAATGTTTCTGGACAAAGCGGTAAAATGGGTGAAGTGCTTGCAACAATGGGTGATTTTTTCAGTTCCCAAGGCGAGGTAAAAAAGCAGGCTACAAATGCGATGATTTATCCCGCTTTTATATTTTTGGTTGCTATAGGAATGACTGCATTTTTAATTACATTTGTTGTGCCTAAAATTACCCAAATTTTTAAAGATACAGGACAGAAACTTCCGGCAATTACAAAATTTGTTTTGGGTATGAGCGATTTTTTTACCCATCACTGGCTTGGTACTCTTTTGGTTTTAATTGCAATAGTTGCAATTTTTCAGTTATCTTATGCAAAAGTTTTATCTTTTAGAAAACTTATAGATTCCATACTCTTAAAAATGCCGGTAATTGGAAATATTATTCAAAATTATGAACTTGGCAGATTTAGTTATATTTTATCTTTAATGCTCGATTCTGGAGTATCTTATGCTCAAGCGGTGCAGCTGGCAGCAACAACATTTAATAACTCTGCACTTCGTGACCTGTTTAATAAAGCGGCTGCCAAAGTAATAGAAGGAAATAAGCTTTCTGTAGCCTTATTCCGCACAAAAGGGGTAAAACCTAAAAAAAACTTTATGCAGTCGCTAGCGCTTGGAGAAGAGAGCAGCAGCGTGCCGTCGGTTTTAAAGAGTATATCTAAGCTCTACACCGAAGAGAACAGAGACAGAATAAAAATGCTTTTAAGCCTGTTAGAGCCGTTTATGATGCTTTTTATCGGTTTAGTCGTAGGAACAATTGTTATTGCTATGCTGCTGCCGATTTTTACTATGAGTGTAGGCGCTTCGCATTAAGGGGATGTTATGGCAAAACAGAGATTTAGAGATACAAAACAGGGGCGAATAACCAAAAACGCTGCAAAAAAAGAAAAAAAAGAGAAAAATAAAATTAAATATGCGGGCAGAATGGATTATTTTAAAGCAGTTTTAATAGACAGTTTTATGCTGCTGATGCCGATTATGTATTTTGTTTTTTATGTGGTTTTCAGCGGCCGCGAAGATTATGGAAAACATTGGCAGCAGGGAGGTTTGTATATATTAATTGCGCTAATTGCCATAGAGAGCATATTTTTAATTTTTAAAGGGCAGACGCCGGGCATGAAAGCTTATAATTTAAAGCTGATATCTTTATATACCTTAAAAAAACCGATGCCGCAGCTTATTGTAGCACGGCAGGTTTTAGCCAAGATAGTGCTTTTGGCGTGGGGATGGCTGATAATATTTTTTGATTACAAAGGCAGAAACTTGCATGATATAATTCTCCATACCGCATTGGTTTATGATGACAAAGAGTAATTTTTTTAAAAAAGCAGATTTTACGCTTGCTCTTTTTTATTTTTTTTACTTTGCTATGATAGGGGTGTATATTATTTTTATGCCAAAAGTTTTAAAAGATTTAAATTATACCCCTGTAGAGATTGGGGCAATTTACACAAGCGCGCCTCTAATGCGTGCAATTTTGCCGTTTATTTTTAAAAAATGGATTAATTTGACAAACAGGGTCTATTTTTTCTCTTTAAGTTTAACTTTTATTACAGTTCTGCTTTTTTTTATTGCCATAAAAAATTTTT
>JALVXO010000133.1 GCA_027022775.1 Campylobacteraceae bacterium | reverse complement strand
GGTAATTTTCAGGTTCTTTCTCACATAGAAATAGCATATCATACTTCAATAGGCAAAATTACAGATTTAAATGCAAGTATATCATCACTAATTCACATGGCTTTTGATATTGGATCTCATGTCAAAACTAACATTTTTGTTAAAGATACACAACTTTACGGGCACTTTTGGCACATTTTAAACGTGTCCTCACTATTTACAATATTTTACATTAAATTAACTATTAATATTTTACTATAATTTCATGTTAAAAGTAACACTGTATAATAATGCAAAATAAATTTAGGAGAGTTTATGATAGATAAAATTTCTAATGTAGAAGAGTTTAAAGCGTTAGTTGGAGAGGTTGAAGCGCAAGAGGGGTACAGAAAGCCTTTAGCCTTTGGCATTGCAAGGGTTGACAGGGGCCAGAAAAATGCAGACAAGATACTTCAAGCCAACTTTGCAGTGGTTAACTGGAATGAAAATTTCGGCTCTGCGGCTGTTTTTGTAAAAGCTTTGCAGGAAGCTGGGATTAATGTTGATTTTAGCGGCAGTGAATTTGTTGCAACAATAGATGACAATTTTGTAAAAAATGCAATGAATGCTTTTGCTCCATTTGTTGCAGAAGCAGTAGGAGATGCGCACAAAAATGTGCAGGTAATTAAAGTTTTAAATGAAATCGGAGATATTGCAAGAGATTACACTATTGCTTTCCTTTTTGAAGATGATGCGCCAAAAACCGTAGAAGCGGTTTATCTAAAGCTTTATGCGCTCTCTTTGGGCAAAGCTAAATTAAGAGGCGTAAATTTAAACGGGGCGTTTGGAATTTTAAGCAATGTTGCATGGGTTGGCAACAAGCCTTATGAGCTTGATTACTTAAGAGAAAACGAAATCGAGATGAAGTTGAAAGGGACATTCCCAAATATCGACAGTGTAGATAAATTCCCAAGATACCTGCAGCATATTATTCCGGCTGATAATACAAGAATTTTAGACTCTTCCAAAGTTAGAATGGGTGCGCAGCTGGCACCTGGAACAACAGTAATGCCAGGAGCCAGTTACATTAACTTTAATGCCGGAACTTTAGGTCCTGTTATGGTAGAGGGGCGCATAAGCTCTTCGGCAGTTGTCGGCAGCGGTTCAGATGTAGGCGGCGGCGCTAGTATTTTAGGGGTATTAAGCGGAACAGACGGCAACCCAATAAGCATTGGCGAAAATACGCTGCTTGGCGCAAACTCAGTAACAGGCGTGCCGCTTGGTGACGGGTGTATTGTAGATGCAGGAATTGCAGTGCTTGCCGGAACAAAAATCAAAATTGCTCCTGAAGAGCTTGAGAAAATAAAAGCTGCAAATCCGGGCGCGGATTTAGAAAACAAAGAGTATTTCAAAGGGGCAGAGCTTGCAAATCTTAATGGCATCCACTACCGCCAGGATTCTACAACAGGCGAAGTGATTGCAAGAAGAAGCACAAGAGAAGTAAAACTAAACGAAGAGCTCCACTAATGGTGTTAAATGAATATGAGATAGAAAAAAAGGTTATCCTTTTAAAACTGCTTTTGCGTGAGGGCGGTGAAAGCCTGGAAGATGCGCTTGCTGCTTTGGCCAATACCAAAATGGCTACCCTTCAGCGCCTTAAAGAGCTTTTAAAAGAGTTGCAGGATGAGGGGTTTGTGACCAAAGAGGGCGCTTTAACATTTATTGGCGAAGCTGAAGCAAAAAAAGCAAAAGAGGAGTTTACCCTTGCGGATTGATAAATGGTTAAGCAGTGTAAATGTTGTTAAGCGCCGCACTATAGCCCAGGATATGGTAAAAAGCGGGGTTGTTTTTATTAACGGCATTAAAGCAAAGCCTTCTAAAGAGGTAAAAGTGGGGGATAAAATAACAATAGAGTATCTGCATGGTGCAAAAAGTTACGAAGTTTTAAAAATCCCCACAACAAAAACTGTGCCAAAATCGGCAAAAGATGAGTATTTTAGAGAAATAAATTAAGCAGCTTAAGCTGCTTAATTTAGCTAAGAGCTAAGAGCAAAGAGTTTAGAGCTAGCGGTGCAGCTGCGCCGCATACGCGTCAACTTAAGAATTTCACTTTATAAAGTGTAAAGCTTAAAGCAAAATTTGGTAAAGAAATGCATTCCGTCATTCCGTGCAGAAAACTGAAAGCGGAAAACGGAAAACTGTAAATATTTTTTATTACCGTTTTCTGTTCTCTGCTATCTGTTTTCCGAATGAATTCACGGTTTATTTAGCCAGATTTGTTTGCATCCAAACTTATCTGGCATAAATTGCCCTGGATTCCCGCTTGAGGTTGCGCAAAAAGTTAAAATTTCTGTAAAATTACCCATTTCAGTCATTCTGAGCGTAGCGAAGAATCTCTATAGAACCGGCTAAATTAGATTCTTCGCTTCGCTCAGAATGAATATTAAGACAAATTTTATGAACTTTTTGCGCAGTCTAGCTTTTACGGGAATGACGGAACGCTAGATTTTTTGGACTTTATGCTTTTTATATGAATGAAACTTTTAAGTTAACATATATGCGGCTTCGCCGCTTAAAAAAAGCGAAGCTACTTTATTAGCTCTAAGCTCTAGGCTCTTAGCTTAATAAAAAGGAGAAACAATGAGCAGGGTGATGTTTGAGAAACTTTTTAATAACGAATTGAGCGAACAAGAGGCGAGAGATTTTTTGGTTGAGCTTTATAAAAAAGGCGAGAGCAGCGAAGATATTGCTAATGCTGCAAACGTTATGCGCGAACACTCCATAAAGCTGCCTGTTTCAAAAGAGCTGCAGGATGAACTTATAGATATTGTAGGAACAGGCGGGGATAAGAGCGGCAGTTTTAATATCTCTACGACAACTTCACTGCTGCTTGCTGCCAGCGGGGCGAAAGTTGCAAAACACGGCAACAGAAGCATTACAAGCAAATCCGGTTCTGCAGATGTTTTAGAAGCGCTTGGAATTAATTTAAACCTTGAGCCCAAAAAACAGGTTAAAATGGTAGAAGAGGTCGGATTTACATTCATTTTTGCAATAAACCATCACCCTGCAATGAAGCACATTATGCCAATTCGCAAATCGCTGAGCCATAGAACAATTTTTAACATTTTGGGGCCTCTTACAAATCCAGCAGGTGCTAAAAAGTATCTGCTTGGAGTATTTAGTCCCGATTTTATAGAAAGAATGGCTAATGCGCTGGTGCATCTTGATGCCAAGCGCGCCTTTGTTGTAAGCAGCGAAGACGGCATGGATGAAATTAGCATAAGCGCGCCTACACAGTTTGCTTATGTAGAGCAGGGCAGGGTGAGCAAAGGGGTTATTAATCCGCAAGAGCACGGCTTTAAATTAGCGCCAAAAGAGGCAATTTTAGGCGGCGATGCGAAAGAGAATGCTAAAATAACTCATAGCATTTTAAGCGGGGAAGAGAAGGGCGCAAAAAGGGATGTTGTGCTTTTAAACGGCGCTTATGCCCTTTTTGCCGAAGGAAAAGCGCGCGATATAAAAGAGGGGATAGAGATTTTAGAATACACCCTAGATAGCAAAAAAGCAAAAGAGCATTTGGAGAAAATAGTTGAAGTCTCAAACGCTTTATAAAAACAGAGCACCGCTTGAAGGCGTGCCAAAAATTGCAAAAGATATTTTAAAATTGCTGCCAAAAAATGCGGTTATTGCTTTAGAAGGCGATCTGGCGGCAGGTAAAACCGCTCTGGTTGATGCTATAGTTAAAGAGTTAAATCTGGGTTCTGCAACTTCCCCTACATTTTCACTTCAGCAAGTTTACGGTGAAAAAGTTTTTCATTACGATTTCTACAGGGTAAATTTTAAAGAGATAGCTGCACTTGGGCTAATAGACGAGTTTGAAAAAGAGGGGCTGCATTTTGCAGAGTGGGCTGATGAAAATTTAATAAATCTGCTTGTAAATGCTGGATTTAATGTTTTTTGCATTAAAATAAACAAAGAGCCTAATCAGCGGGAGTATATTTTAGAGGAGTTACATGCATAAATTAGAAGCGCAAAACCTGTCTAAAACAATAGGTAAAAAAGAGATTGTAAAAGGTGTCAGCTTAAATGTCCGAAGCGGCGAGGTTGTTGGTCTGTTGGGTCCTAATGGCGCTGGAAAAACAACCACTTTTTATATGATTTGCGGAATTATAGAACCAACTGACGGCAAAGTATTTTTAGATGACCAGGATATTACAAATCTTCCGTTAAGCCAAAGGGCAAAACTGGGCATAGGATATCTGCCGCAAGAATCCAGCATTTTTGGTGAATTAAGCGTAGAAGACAATTTAAAAATCGCTGCGCAAGCTGGAGTTTTAAGTCCAAAAGAGCAGGATGAACAGATAGAAAAGATGCTGGAGGCTTTTAATATTAAACCTATCCGCAAAAGACTGGGTGTAAAATTAAGCGGCGGGGAGCGCCGGCGTGCTGAAATTGCAAGAGCGCTTATAAACAAACCGAAATTTCTGCTTTTAGATGAGCCGTTTGCCGGAGTTGACCCGATTGCTGTATCGGATATTCAAAAGGTTATAAAACAGCTTTCTCAAATGGATATTGGAATATTAATAACCGATCATAATGTGCGCGAAACCCTACACATCTGTAACCGCGCTTATGTTTTAGAGAGCGGTTCAATCCTAGCTAGCGGAACCGCCCAAGAAATTGCCGATGACAAACTGGTAAGAAAACACTACCTGGGAGAGGATTTTAGGTTCTGATAACTATTTGTTAAATATTTACCCATGTTTTCTCTATATTTAGTTAATTTTGGAAAATTTTAATAGTTTAATGATTTGCTAAAAGTTGCAGTTTCTAGTGAAGAATTTGGATTTAAAATTTGAAAGTCGAGGAAAATATAAATTGCTGTAATTTGGAGTAAAAATGAAAATAAGCAGAGAATTGGCATTAAAAATATTAAAATATTTATTAGAAAATAGAGATTTTAATTTTCCATTCGTAATAATGTGCAGAGGATATGGAACTGAGGATGGTGAATTTGTTGAAATAGTCCCTGAAGATGATTATGAGAAAATTTTAACTGATAAAAATTATGATGATTTTGAGATATGGGAAAACTTGCAAAATTTAGATAAAAATACTTTAAATTTAATGTTAATAGGATTTATTGACAAGATAGAAAAAGAAAATATTGTAAAAGAAATATCAGCTTTGGCTTTTGAATATAGAAATGCTTGGAAAGAAGATTTGTGGGAAACTGAAGATATAAAAAAATTTGGACATAATGAATTTATTGGCGGAAAAGCTGAAGCTTATGAAGAGTGTCTTAATATAATTAAAAACAGATTATTGGTTAAAAACTTAATAGATGAACAATAAAATTGAAAAAATTGCAAAAGAGTTTTTTAGAGTATTAAAGCCGGGAAGTTTTGTGCAGTTTTAATTGGGGATACAAGGCGTAAAAAAATGTATCAGCCGTTGGCTTACAAAGTAATGGAGAGGTTTTTAAAAGTGGGATTTGCCTTAAAAGAAGATATTATTAAGCATCAGCATAATTGCAAAGCTACGGGGTTTTGGGTTAACAAAAGCAAAGAGCATAATTTTTTGCTTATAATGCATGAGCATCTTTTTGTTTTTCAAAAAAAATAATCTTTTCACTTTATTTAAAAACTGCAATATTTCTCTCTATTTTTTAAAGTTGAGTGAGTTTATATAAACTATATTTAGTCTAAATGCTTAAATATAACTTGACAAATCTAACTCAATATTGTATAATTTTGCACTATTTTGCTAGGAGGCTAATTATGAGCAGCAAAAAGAATCAAGAAAAACATGAAGAGTTGGTTGAAAAAGAGGCTCCTGAACTTGAAGAGAAAGCTCAAGAAGAGTTAGAAGAGGCAAGTGAAGAATCGGAACTTAAAAAGTGCCAAGAGGAGCTGCAGGAGCAAAAAGATAAATATTTAAGAGCTTATGCCGACTTTGAAAATATGAAAAAAAGGTTAGAGCGCGAAAAGACAAATGCGGTTATTTTTGCAAATGAAGCGTTTGCAAAAGATTTGCTGACCGTTTTGGACACTTTTGAAAACGCTTTAAGCTCATTCGATAAAATCGAAGCAAATGAAGAAGCGGTAGAGAAGATAAAAGAGGGAATGGTTTTAACTTATGAGCAGCTTCTGTCTATTTTGAAAAAACACGGCGTAGAAGAGATTGCCTGCGAAGGCGAATTTAACCCGGAATTCCATCAAGCGGTTACCCAAATGGAGAGCGACGAGCATAAATCTGGCGAAATTGTGCAGGTTCTGCAAAAGGGTTACAAGCTTAAAGATAGAGTTTTAAGAGCCTCTATGGTCGCAACATGCAAGTAAAGCAACTTAAGTTGCAAAGAAAATTTTTAAATTTAATTACAATTACAAAAAAAACAAGGAGAACAGTATGAGCAAACCAATCGGAATAGATTTAGGAACAACAAACTCTGCAATGGCAGTGTATGAAAACGGCGAAGCAAAAATTATCCCAAATAAAGAAGGGCGCAATACAACCCCGTCTATTGTTGCATTTACAGATAAAGGCGAAGTGCTTGTAGGTGAAACAGCAAAACGCCAAATGGTAACAAACCCTAAAAAAACAGTTTACTCTGTTAAAAGAATTATGGGGTTAATGTGCAATGAAGATAAAGCAAAAGAGGCTAAAGAGAGACTTCCTTACGATGTTGTAGATAAAAACGGAGCATGTGCAATTGAAATAGACGGCAAAGTTTACACTCCTCAAGAGATTTCTGCAAAAATCTTAATGAAACTAAAAGAGGATGCCGAAGCTTACCTTGGAACAGAGGTAAAAGATGCAGTTATTACAGTGCCTGCTTACTTTAACGATGCTCAAAGAAAAGCGACAAAAGAGGCAGGAACAATTGCGGGCTTGAATGTATTAAGAATTATCAACGAGCCGACATCTGCAGCGCTGGCTTACGGTTTGGATAAAAAAGAGAGTGAAAATATCGCTGTTTACGACCTAGGAGGAGGGACATTCGATGTTACTATCCTAGAAACAGGCGACGGTGTTGTAGAGGTTTTGGCAACCGGCGGAGATGCATTCTTAGGCGGTGATGATTTCGATAACAGAATTATCGATTATGTTGCAGGTGAATTCCAAAAAGATAACGGAATTGACCTTAAAGCCGATATGATGGCTCTTCAAAGACTTAAAGAAGCAGCAGAAAATGCTAAAAAAGAGCTATCCACAACTACAGAGACCGAAATTAACCTGCCATTTATCACAGCAGATGCAAGCGGTCCAAAACACCTTGTTATGAAATTAACAAGAGCAAAATTTGAGAGCTTAATCGAAGATTTGGTAGAAAAAACTATTACAAAAATCGACGAAGTTCTTAAAGAATCAGGCTTAAGCAAAAATGAGATTAAAGAGGTTGTAATGGTGGGCGGTTCTACAAGAGTTCCGCTTGTTCAAGAGAAAGTTAAAGCTTACTTTGGCAAAGAGCTTAATAAATCTGTTAACCCTGATGAGGTGGTTGCAATTGGCGCAGCAATTCAAGGGGGTGTTTTAACAGGCGATGTTAAAGATGTATTGTTGTTAGATGTTACTCCGCTAAGCCTTGGTATCGAAACTTTAGGCGGCGTTACAACCAAAATTATTGAAAAAGGGACAACAATTCCGGTTAAAAAGAGCCAAATCTTCTCTACAGCAGAAGATAACCAGCCGGCAGTTACAATCCATGTTGTTCAAGGTGAGCGCGAATTTGCAAAAGATAACAAATCGCTTGGTATGTTTGAGTTAAGCGGTATTGCACCAGCTCCTAGAGGCGTGCCGCAAATTGAGGTTACTTTTGATATCGATGCAAACGGTATTTTAACTGTAAGCGCAGTGGATAAGGCAACAGGCAAATCTCAAGAGATTAAAATTACAGGCTCAAGCGGACTTAGCGAAGAAGAGATTCAAAGAATGATTCGCGAAGCAGAAGCGCACAAAGCAGAAGACGAAGCAAGAAAAGCTCTTGTAGAGGTTAAAAACCAAGCTGATGCACTGATTCACCAAACCAAAAAAGCGTTAAGCGAAATCGGCGACAAAATAGATGCGAGCGAAAAAGAGGCGGTAGAGAAAGTAATTGCTGATTTAGAAACATTAATTAAAGATGATAATGCAGCAAAAGAGCAAATCGAAGCTAAAATCAATGAGCTTAACACACACAATCAAAACATTGCCCAAAAAGCAGCAGCAGCAAACAGCGGTGCAGCCGGAGCTCAAAGCGGAAGCGCCAAAAAAGACGATGATGATGTAATTGATGCTGAAGTAGAGTAATCCTTCTAAATTTAGTGCCATTTTATGGCACTAAATGTTACTTTTTACTCCTATGCTTATTTTTTTTAATTATTTTGAAACGATTTCACATTTATGTCACAATATTGTGTTATAATCACTTTATAATAAATTCAAGGAGGCTTTATAATGAAAAAAATAGTTATTGCTTTAGGAACTTTTTTAATCAGTGCGATTGTATTTACCGGGTGCGCATCTAGCAACACAGCAGCAGGTGCAGCAACAGGCGCGGCAATTGGCGGATTGACTGGAGCATTAATAGGTGATCATGATACCGCAATGGTAGGAGCAGCAGGCGGTGCAATTGCAGGAGCGCTTGTAGGACAGCAAGAAGATCAAGCTGTAAGAGGACAGTAAGTAGCAGCTTGACCTTTCTAATTAAAAAGAATTTTAGGGCTTATGCCCTATTTTACTCTCTTCCAAATTAAAAAATAGAATATCAATCCAAACATTGCTATTGTGCTTATATGGTTTAAAAGTGTAACATTTTCAATATGATTTACAATTTTTAAAACCTCTAAACTGCCAAAAAGAGAATCAAAAAGATATCCAAAACCTACACTAAAAAGAGCTATTCCCGCCAAATATAAAGCAAGGGTTTTTTTGCCAAACATTCCTCCAACAACCCCCATAGTTACACTGTTTGTAGCAGGTCCTGCACTCAAAAATATAAATGCGCTCCCGGCACTCATGCCTCCTAAAATAAATGAAACAGCTATTGGCAAAGATGAAGTTGCACACACATAAAGCGGCATAGCTATTATTAAAATTGCAAAATAGCTTAAAATTATGTTTTCTGTTACATAACTTAAAATCTCTTTAGGCATAAATGTGCTAAACAGCGCTCCGGCTATTAATCCCCAAAAAAGCGGCTTTGCAATATCTTTAAAAAGAGTGTTAATAGCGTAATTAAAAACCGATTTTAAAGAGAATCTCTTTTTTTGATTACCGCCACAGCAGCTTTTTTGCCCCGCTGCTACAAAAGTAATACTGCTGCTTTTTTGTACCGGTTGAGAAAGTGAAAATTTTGGCTGAATAGCTTTAACTTCCGGTTTTTTTCTGCCAAAAATATTTTCTGCAATTCCAACAGCAATTGCGATAATAACAGATGTTAAAACCCGGTAAATAGTAAAAAGCCAGCCAAAAAAGCTGTATGTTGCTAATATAGAATCTACACCTGTAATCGGGGCTGAAATTAAAAAGCTAATAACCGCCCCGCTGCTTGCACCCTCTTTCTGAAGCGATTTTGCAAGCGGTATTACCGAACATGAGCAGACAGGCAGAGGAATACCGAATATTGTAGCTTTAATTACAGAAATAAAAGAGTTTTTGCCCAAATGCCTAGATATAAAATCATTTGGAATAATTTGCTTTAACACCCCTGCTATCAGCAGCCCAACAATAATATAAAAACTCATTGCACTTGCTAAAATATAGATATTTTCAAAAAACTTAAAAAGCAAATTTATATGCTCCTTGTATTATTTTTTATTATATAATAACATAAGAAGCTTAAAATTTTTAACTTTTATTTTATCCACTCTTTTGGCAAATTATACTCCCCGCCGATTTTTTTCTTTTCTCCGATATACTCTTCTGCTTCTCTTACGCTTGCTAGATAATGGTATTTTGCAAAGATTTTTTGTGCCTCTTTGGAGGTAATAAAATCAATAAATTTTTGCGCCAGCTTTTTTTGTTTGCTGTAAACGCTTATGGCAATAGGAATATAGCCAATTCTAATAATTTCATCTTTTTTTAGCGGAATAGTTTCGATTAAATTGCTATTCCAATACCCAAACACGCGCCAGCCGATAACTGCGTCAACCTGTTTTAAAGCCACTGCATTTGCGGTTTTTGCACAAGAGCTTGTGTAATTGATTATATTTTTTCTAAACTGCTCTTTCTCTTTTGGCGAAAGTGAGTGCTCTATAATCTCAACCGCATAAGTTCCCACGCAAACCCCCTGTGGATTGGCAATTGCAACCTTTATCCCCGGTTTTGCCAAATCGTGCAAAGAGTGTATATGCTTTGGGTTTCCCTTTTGCACATTTATTGCCGAAACCAGATAAACCACCCTTTTTTCACTATCTGGCAAAACCAGCTTTTTCTTTTTGGCAAGCTCCATAAAATCGGAAGAACCCGGAAAATACAAATCGCCCCTTTTTGTCAGCTGCATTTGAGAAAGCACATACCCCGAACCGCCAAAAACAATATTAACCTTAACCCCGTTTTTCTGTTCAAAAAGCTTTGCTATCTCTTCGGTC
>JALVXO010000132.1 GCA_027022775.1 Campylobacteraceae bacterium | reverse complement strand
ATAGTTTTAATATCGGTGCGTTTTGGCATAAATTTAGACCTTTTTTTAGTTTGATATTATACTCAAATCTTATTAGGCAGGGGTTAAATAAGCATAAACGAAAGAAAAAACGAAGTATTTAAATTTTATCGTGACCCGAGCGGGCGTATTTGCGTGAGTCGGCCCTAAAAAGCCAACGGTGGGGGAGAGAGCAGGTTATTAGGGGACAACTTCTCGCCGGCATAGCCTGGCTCAAACGAAGCCATCCTCACACAAACCTGACTACTGGTCCCCCCTAAAGTTTTTCTGTTGGACCCCCATTTTGCAAGTTCGCGCACCGCCCAGGTTATTTTAAAATAATCTTAACAAGAAGAATTAATTTAATTTTTAAAATTATATTTACAATTATAGCAAATATCTATAAAATTATATACATTTTTCATTAAAAATTCAATTTTTCTATAAAAAAAATCTCTTTGGTAACTGTAGATTAGATTTTACTAAATTAAAACTTTATAAAACACTGTTTTAAAAACATATAATCGAAAGTTATAAGATACACATTCCCAACTGTACAAAACTCATTAATATTATTATATATTAACCATCAAGCACATAAAAAAGATATAAATTTAAAATTTTTTTAATTTTTTCACTTTACTTTCACATTTTAATTGATATAATACGGTCGTAAAATTACATAAGGAGACAGAATGAAAAAGGTTCTTTTAACAGCTATTTTGGCTTGTGGTATGGCTTTCGCAGGTGAAGCAAACGCTACTGCTCCAGCAGCAGACGCTAATGCAACTAAAGCAGATGCAAATGCAACAGCAGCAGCTCCGGCAAAAGGTGATGCAGAAGCTGGTAAAGCTAAATTTGCAGCTTGTGCTGGATGCCATGGTCAACAAGGTGAAAAACAAGCTCTTGGTAAATCAGAAGTTATCAAAGGCTGGGATGCAGCTAAAGTTGTAGAAGCTCTTAAAGGTTATAAAGCTGGAACAAGAAATGTACATGGTATGGGTTCTACAATGAAAGGTCAAGCTGCAGCTCTATCTGACCAAGATATGGCTAACATAGCTGCTTACTTAAGCTCTTTAAAATAATTTAAAGCCGCCCTCTGGCGGCATTTTAAGGTTTTAAAAATTAAAGAGACAGTTAGAGACTTCCATAACAAATACCCCTATATACTTTTAGAAAACTTTATTGATTACGCTTCTGTATTTGCAGGAACAGAAAATTTTATTGAGTTAAACCTATTTAATTCAATAGAGGATTCTATAGCAGAGCTATTAGACAATATCGATATAAATTCTATTTTACCATTTTTTATACTCGATGAGCCGTTTAAAAAGTTTTTAATTCAGCTCTCTTGGGGAAACGGCAAAATGAATTCAACTTTTCATAAATTGAAAATCGGTGAAAATTACGGATTGGAAATTGTAGAAGAGTTGATTGAAGCTGGCATAATAACGCTTCAAAACTCCAGAGAGAAAACTTTAAAAGAGTATCCAAAACAGCTGATTAAAAAAGAGTTTAGAAATTATCAGATAGAGCCAAAACTTTACTTTAAAAAGCCGTTTTACCGTTTTTGGTTTAACCTTGTCGAACCAAACCGCGATATTTACGGCAAAATAGATAAAAAGCAAGTTATTAAAGATTATAAAAATTACGGTTATAAACTCCCTTCGCTTCTTTTTGAACAGTTGAGCATAGAGGTTTTAAAAAACAGATTTAAAAACAAAAACCAAAACTTAAAAATTTGCGGCTCTTACTGGGACAGATTTAGCGAATTTGACATTTACTGCAACGGCAGCGGTTTTAATGTTGTAGGAGAGTGCAAATACACAAGCCGTCCAGTAACAAAAGCCGAACTTACAAAACTAGAAAGCAAAATTATACACTCATCCCTTAAAGCAGATTATATAGCACTCTTTTCAAAAAGCGGCTTCAGCCACGAATTGGAAAAACATCAGTCTGATAATCTATTGCTCTTTAGCTTAAAAGATTTTAGGGAGATTTTGTGAGGTTGGCAATTGGTAACTGGTGATTGGAACGAGGATAAATTCTCAATTCTCAAACCTCAATCCTCCTTCCTTAATTCCCTTTTTCTCTCTTTTATATTTTTAATGTGCTCTTTGTAATCTTTAGAAAAATTATGTGAATGCGGACCGCTTTTCATAAAGTAGAGATAATCGGTTTTTGCAGGTTTTATGGCTGCTAAAATTGCATCTTTAGAGACATTACACACCGGTTCTAAAGGCAGTCCTTTATATTTATATGTGTTATACCGGCTTTTGTCCCCTTTAATTCTTTTTGGAGTAATTTTAGAGTGCGAATAGATGCCGTAATTTAATGTTCCATCCATCTGCAGCCTCATATTTTTTTGCAGCCTGTTGTATATTACAGAAGATATAAGTGGCATTTCGTCTCTGCTACCCGCCTCTTTCTCTATAATAGATGCAATAATTAAAATTTTTTTAAATTTTTCCGGCTCAAAATTGTTAAAATATTTTAAAGATATATTTTTATATTTTTTAAAACTTTTTTTAATAATAAATTCAAGAACCTCTCTCTCTTTATAATAACTGGGAATATTATAAGTATCTGCTAAAAAATTTCCCTCTTTGTAAACTGCCAAATCGCGATAAGCAATTTCCAGCTTTGTTCTGTTTAAGTCAAGTTTTTTTGAAATAAAATTTAATACATAATAAGTTGTTTCACCCGGAATTATCGTAACAGGCGTATATCTGTTTGTACTTCGCCCTAATGCGATTAAAAATTTATATCTTGGCAATTTCGTTACATTTATAAATACCCACCCTTTTTTTGGTTTAGAAATTAAATCCAAAAAAAGTGCATCTAAAAAGGTAACTTTGTAATTTTCTTCCTGCAATTTTTTTACAATTTCAACTCCATTATCGGAAGGTAAATATATATTATGTTTAATCTTTACTGGTGCCAGAAAATATAAACACAATAAAATAAATATTGAAAATACAAAAGCAGCAATGTAAATTAGCAGTTTCTTCATTTATAACCTTTATAAAATTATCCCAAATTCTGTACAAAAGTGCCCAATATGCGTTTAATTTGTTTAATGGCTCTCTCTTATAGAACAGATTATTAATCAAACCCATAAACATTAAAAACTTCCGCAGCAAAAAAATTTATTTAATTTTTGAGTTCTGCTATTCTCAACATTTTTAAAAACAGGAATATTAAATTTTAATACAATCAACACTACTAAAAAATTTAAATTATTTGCCAGGATGTCCCAGTGCAGCAGCGTGTTCCATTCCTTGAATCATAAAATAAGCACCGATAGCAAAAAGTATTAATATAATCAGAGGTGTGTATTTTTGTAACATTTTTTCTCCTTAAGTTGTTATCCAATTTTTAAACCTACCAAAAAACCGGCAACAGCCCCTGCTCCGCCTTCAACCTCTAATGTGGAAAGATTATGTTTTAAATATAGTGCAAAATGCTTTAAATTCACAGCAATTTTATCGAAATTATTCACTATCTCACTGCTGTTAACCTCTATTATATTATTGGAATTCAAAACAAAAACTACTACTAAAACAAACCCCAAAACAAAAAGCATCAACTTCAGGCTTTTCTTAAAGAAATAGCCTACTGACAGACCTATTAAGAAACCAGACCCCATCTGACCAAAAGAGAGTTTATCTACCATTTCCAAAACATCATTTCCCATTTTATATCCATTTAAATTGATTGTAAAATCAAAATATCATAACTAAAACTCATCAAATACAGCTCCATTTAACCATATATTTGTTAATCTTTTTTTGCAAAAAAAATTTTTTTGCAAAAAAAGATGTAATTTTTGTGGATTTTAAACTAAATTAAATCCAATCTATGGTACAATTACATTGTTTACTAAAAAATAGTAAACAAATAAATCACATAAGAGAGTATCGCCATGAAAATTAGATTAAATATTATATCATTTATTTTTTTATTAATGTTTAGTTCTGCTACATTAAATGCCATGAGTTATGCTATTAATAAAAATTTTTACAATTATAATCTAATTTACGCTTATGGCAAAATATACCGCGGAGATTTAAGAAAACTGAAAAACGCATACAGCAGAGTGCCGCACAACAAACAGACTATTGTCGTTTTTAACAGCGGAGGCGGTGAGTTGCAAGAAGGATTAAAAATAGGAAGATTTTTGAAAAGGCACCGCATTGGAGCAGCTGTACTGAAAAATGGAATGTGTGCCAGCAGCTGTGCACTTGCTTTTTTAGGTGGCCGCGATTTATACGGCAGAAAGCTTATGATACTCCCTTATGGCTCTAAATTAGGATTTCATAATTTTTATTATAAAGATAGAAGCTATGTTCGAACATCTGTTATAGAAAAAGATTTTGGAAGTATAATAAGTTATGCAAATGAAGTAAATGCACCAACATCAATTTTAGCAAAAATGTTTAATACAAAATTTACCAGTATGCACTGGGTAAATGCGCATGAAAGAAAAATTTTAGGATTAAAAAGAGGTTTGCCAAAAGTAAAATTAGCAATTAATAAAAAAGTAATCAATAAAAATAGTTACTATTTTACACAAAAACAGTATGTAAAAAATTATTTAAATAAAATGAATAAAATTATTCAGGCAAACAGGGGAATTTATTTTAATAATGAAACAGCATACAACGATGCAGGATATCAAAGCTGGTTAATTAGCAACTTAAAATATATCTATGTAAAAAGTATAAAGCTTGTAAGAACAAATAAAGTAGTAGCTAAAGTTATATACACTTTTAGAAACGGTCAGAGATTTTGTTCAAAAAACAACTACTATTTAACAAAAAACAGATATGGATGGAAAATATACGCAAAAACCCATAAACCATGCAGCAGAAGATATAGGCATCTATTAAATAAATACGCCTCTATCCTTCCTTAAAAAATGCCATTGTAAGCTCCTCAATAAACAAAGATACAGCCTTTATGGCTGTTTTTATAAAGCTTTTTGCATTTAACTCATCTACTTTTAATTTATAGCTGAAAATTTTGCTTTTTATAACTTTTCTGCTGTTTGAATCTATCAATTTTGCAGAAAATTTAATATCGGCATAAGAGCTGTTACCTTTTACCACATGGTAAAAATCCATTATCTCAGTTTCTAAAATTATATCGGCTTTGGCGGAAGAGTTGTAAGCCAATACGCTTTTAAAACTGCCGGACTCTTCGAGGGCTTTTTTTAACTGTGAATAGACAAGCCTGTTTAAAGTGTCGCTCCATCTGCTGTATAGATAGTAGCTTGTTATACCGTCTCTTTTATAAAATATCCTGCTGCTGCCAAGCGCTCCAAGAGCAGAAGGAAACTCCACTTTTAAAACTCTGTTTTTAAACCTTTTGCTCTGCGCAGGCACACTGTTTGCCGCCAAATCATAAATATTGACTGTATGGCTTGTGCATCCGCTTAAAATTAAAATCAGCGCTATTGTTATAATCTTTTTCATTCACCAGGTCCTTTTGGGGGTTTGACGCCGTTTAAAAGCCTTGAGCCTGGATTTTGAGCCAGCGCTTTTAACTCATCGCCAACCTCTTTGTATTTTACTATCAAATCTTTCAAATCAGCCATTGCAGGAGATAAAATTCTATTTAAATTGTAATCTCCCCGTTTTATGGTTTTGCTTATTAAATAAGAGGCGCTGCTTATATTTTTTGTCGCTTTTTCTAAACCGCTTAAAAGTTTAGGCAGCTTTTTATTTATTTCATCAAGCGCAATATTGCCGTTTCGCGCCAGTTTCTTATACTCGTTAAGTGTATCTGCAACGGTTCTGTTTAAATCTTTTACTGTAGTTACAAAACTTTTTACAGAACCGTTATTATCCCCTAAAATTGAACTTATTTTCTCTTCTAACTCAACAGCTTTATGTGTCGCTTTAGCCCCATTTTCTAAAATTTTTGAAAAATTGTCTATATTTTTATCGCTTAAAAGTAAATCCAGTTTCTGGCTAAACTGCACAATTTTATTTAAAGCTTCAGGTGCGCTCTTTTCCATATCTGCCAAAATTGAAACTTTGGTTTTTATTACCGAATTTTCACCATTTGGCTCAATGGTTTTACCGTCTTTTCTTTCACTTTGAATATTTATATACCTTAAACCGGTCAGCCCTTGGCTTTTTAAAACCGCATACATTCCATCTGTAATTTTCAACCCTTTTCTTATTGCCATATCTACCCGCACTTTGGTAATATGTTTATTATCAACAGAAATTTTGACCACACGCCCTACATCAACACCATTTAGTTTAACTACAGAATCTTTATTTAAACCGTCAACAGATTCATCGAAATATGCAATATAGTAATTGTAATTGTTTCTGTTTACTCCGCTTTTAGAGAGCCAAAACCCAAAATATGTTGCAGCTGCGCTAAACAGCAAAACAAAAAGCCCGACAAGTTTATAATTTATCTTTTCATACATTTTTCAACCTCTTATTTACATACTCATTTTTAAAGAATTTCTGCACAAACGGGTGGTCTGATTTTAAAATCTCTTCAAGTGTCCCCTCTGCTACCACCTTTTGGTCTGCCAAAATCGACATTTCATCTACTATATTGTGTATTGTATCCAAATCGTGTGTAATCATAACAATTGTTAAATCTAAAATATCGCGAAGATTTGAGATTAATTCATCAAATCCCCTCGCTCCCACCGGGTCTAATCCGCTTGTGGGTTCATCCAGAAACAGCAGTTTCGGATCTAGCGCTAGTGTTCTTGCAAGCGCAGCGCGCTTTATCATTCCGCCGCTTAACTCATGCGGATAAAGATACTTTACGCTTGCATCAAGCCCTACCATTTCAAGCTTTTCATCAATTATGTAATTTATCATCTTTTTAGAGAGCTTTGTGTATTCTTTTAGCAAAAATGCAATATTATTAGCAACGCTTAAAGAGGTAAAAAGCGCCCCAAATTGAAACAGAACGCCCCACTCCTGCTTGAGTTTTTGCACCTCTTTAGAGGTTAAATTTTTTATATTTTTGCCAAAAATGTAAATATCACCGGCAGTCGGTTTTAAAAGCATAATAATCTCTTTTACCAGCACCGATTTACCCGAACCGCTCTCTCCCAAAATTGCATATATCTGCCCCTCTTTTACATCCAGGTTAACCCCGTTATGAACAACTTTAGAGCCGAATTTCGTAACTAAATTTTCTACCTTTATTACGCTTTTCATATTCCAAGCTCCGTAAAAATAACAGAAAAGAGGGCATCGCACACAATTACAAAAAAGATTGCATTTACAACGCTTTGCGTTGTCTCTTTTCCTATGCTTTCGGTATCCTGGCTAACCCGCAAACCGTGAAATACACCAATTAACGCTATTATTATAGCAAAAAAAGGACCCTTTAAAATACCGATAACATAATGCTTAAGAGCCAAAACCTCATAAAGCCTGTTTATAAAAATATCAAAAGAGAGCCCAATTTGAGCATTTGTGGCAATCATAGAGCCAAAAATTCCGACTATATCGGAAAAAAATATCAAAATAGGCAGTGCAATTACCAGCGCCGTAACCCGCGGAATAACAAGAAAGAAAAATGGCATAAAACCCATTGTTTTCATTGCATCAATCTCTTCTGTAAGCTTCATAGCCCCAATTTCCGCAGTAAAAGAAGAGGCGCTCCGCCCCGCCACAACTATAGCGGTAATCATCGGGCCAAGCTCCCTGGCAATAGAGATAGAGCTGGCATCAACCACAAAAATATCGGCGCCAAATTTGCTAAGCTGCACTATTGTCTGGTAAGCAATCACAACCCCTACAAGGAACGAAGTCATCCCAATAATTGGCAAAGCGTTAATACCGGTGCTCTGTATAAAATATACTGTCTCTTTAATCCTAAAGTTTCTCGGTTTTTTAAAAATATCCAAAGTTCTAATAAACAATTCGCCGATAAAACCGATAAACTCGATTAAATATTTAATTACATCAACCGTGCTTCTGCCAATATCTGCAAGAAAATCCTCTTTTACTTTAAAAGGTTTGCTCTCTTGGATAAAATTGCTTTTTATTATCTCTAAAAGTCTCTCCTGTTTTGGGGTTAAATTGACAATTTCAGCATTCACTCCGCTCTCTAGTGCATTTTTTTGCACTAAAAAAAGAAGTAAAGCGCCGCTGCTGTCAAGCTCTTTAATCTCTTTTGCATCGATAACAAGTTTATTTGATATTTTTAATTTTAAAAGATTTTTTTCTACCTTGTCAATAGTATTAACACGCCAGCTTCCGTAACAGTAAAGATATGTGGTATTGTTTTTATTAACTGTTTTATAATTTATAAAGCTCATACTTAAGATTATATCAAAAATCTTTCTATAATAGTTATTTAAAATTAATTTTATGTTAAAATTAAAACAAAAAAGGTGCCCAATTGAGCAAAATTGATAAAAAAAAGTTAAAGCGGGAATCTATTTTAAAAACAGCTTTAAAACTTTTTTCTGCTAACGGCTTCCATAAAACTACAATTCCAGACATTGCTAATGCCCTTAATATGAGTGTGGGCAACCTGTATAACTATTTTAAATCAAAAGATATTTTGGCAAAAGAGATTATTAAATACACTTCCGAGGTCCTGGGACAGGAGATTCAAAAAGTAAATATGCAAAATATCAGTTCAAAAGAGAAAATAAAAAAAATTGTCGAATTATACTTTAAAATGGCAAAAGAGAAACCGGAAATGATAGAGTATTTCTTGCGTGTTTATCTTTCTCACCGCGAAGTTTTCAGTGACGGATGCGAAGGAATGCTTTGCGTTTCTGGATTTGTAACCGAAATTATGATATTTTTTGACAGCGGTGTAGAGAGCGGCGAATTAAGAGACCAGGATTTCTTTTCTGCTTTTGGGCTTTTTATGGGGTATCTTGGCGGAATGGTCTTTTTAAAAGGTGAAAATATTCTGCCTAAAAAGCTGGATGAATATATAAATGATATTTCAGAAAATATCTATAATGCTCTTAAGGCATAATTATGGCAAGAAAGCCCAAGCTTCTTTGGATTCAATCTTTAACATGTAATGGAAACAGCCACTCATTTTTTAACCACAGTGACCTTTTTTCCATACTCTCACACTTTGAGCTTATCTATTTCCCGTTAATTGAAACTAAATACACCATCGAAGATGTTTTGCAAAAAAGAGTCCACAGTGATATTTTAATAATAGAAGGGGCAATAAAAGAGGGGTTGATAAAAAGCGGAGTTGATATAAAAGAGCTGATTTACCATTACGCTAAAGAATCCCGGTTTATAATCACTGCAGGAACCTGTGCAACATTTGGGGGGATTTTTAAACAGTATGAACCTGGTAATATAAGCGGTTTTGCGTTTGATAAAGAAAACAAAAAAGAGGATATTTTTAATTTGTATGAGCACCGCTTAATTTCTCTTCCTGGCTGTCCAATACACCCCAAATGGCTCTCTTATGTGCTTTTAATGATAGCAAACCGCCGCAGAATACCGCTTGATGAAATGAGTAGACCGCAAGAACTGTATGCCTTTACGGTTCATACAGGATGTGCAAGAAATGAATATTTCGAATGGAAAATAGATACGCACGGTTTTGGGCACAAAGAGGGTTGTCTATTTTATGAAAACGGCTGCCAGGGGCCTTTTACACATGGAAGCTGCAATAAAATTTTGTGGAATGACGCCAGTTCTAAAACCAATGTGGGCACACCCTGTTTTGGATGCACAGAACCAGATTTTCCAAAAGAGAAACTTTTTAGTACCAAAACCAATATGGGAATTCCGCAAAAAATGCCGCTGGGCATTTCAAAACGGGCATATCTTACAGTAACTGGAATTGCAAAAAGCTTTAAAATAAAAAGATTGGAAAAAAAGGTAATTGATTACAAAAAATGATAGTAAAAAAGTTAATAGAAAAGATAGAAGGCGAAGCCGAACTGGAATTTAATTTTAAAAACTGTGTAATTGAAAGTGTAGATATTAACTTCCATTTTTACAGGGGCATAGAAGAGATTTTAAAAGGCAAAGCTCCGCAAGATGCGCTTGTAATTACACCGCGAGTTTGCGGAATATGCAACCACGCCCATTTAATCGCTTCAGTAAGGGCGCTCGAAGATGGAATAAACAGTTTTGTCAAAAAAATTGAACTTACTGAAAAAGCAAAAGACATAAGAGAGTTCACACTTGCTTGCGAATTGATACAAAGCCATATTAAATGGCTATATTTAACTGTTTTTCCAAGTTTAAACAGTGTTTTAAACACTCAAGATGAAGAAAATTACGCTTTAAAAGCGATGTATATCTCTAATACCATTACTAAAGCGCTTGCAATATTTGCAGGGCAGTGGCCGCATTCTGGTTATGCAGTTCCCGGCGGTGTTACATGCGACCCAACTTTTGTAGAGGTTATGCAGGCAAAAAGTTATATAGAAGATGTAATAAGATTTTTTGAAAGTATATTGCTGGGTATTAAATTAGAGGATTTCCTAGCTATGAAATCTGTTACAAAATTGGGTAAATTAAAAGGAGATTTTTCAAAACTGCTCTACATGCTTGGCAAAAACGGATTTGGCAAGATAGGGCAAAGTTACGACAGATTCATAGTATTTGGAAATT
>JALVXO010000131.1 GCA_027022775.1 Campylobacteraceae bacterium | reverse complement strand
AAATATTATAGGGCGGTATTTAAACTATTTTAAAATGGTTAATTAGAAAAGGTGGTTTTATGATTTTAACTCAAGAGCAGTTAAATTTTTTTAATGAAAACGGATTTTTGGTTTTAAGAGGGTTTGCGGATATTGTTGAGTGCAGCGCAATTTATGAAACTGCTAAAGTTCATTTAAAGTATGCAATACAGCCTATAGAGACAGAGTACGAATTTATTGGATTAAATAAAAAAGAGTATAAACAGAGTGTAAGGCGGTTAAGACAGGTTTACGACAGAGATGTTTTATTTAAGAACTGGATGGAAAACAGGGAAATAAGACCTGTTTTAAAACAGTTGTTAAAAGAAGAACCGGTTTTGGTAACAGCGCACCACAACTCTATAATGACTAAACTTCCTAAATCTTCAACCTGTACAGAGTGGCACAGAGACAGCAGATATTGGAGCTATGACGGAAACAATTTAATCAGCATCTGGCTTGCACTGGGTGAAGAGAATAAACAAAACGGCGTTTTAGAATTTATTCCCAAAAGCCATAAAATGGATTTAAAGCCGGAACAATTTGATGAAAAAGATTATTTTAGAAGCGATTTAAAAGAGAATCAAGAGTTGATTAAAAATAAAGTTTCATTTGAATTAAATAAGTGTGATGTTGTTATTTTCCACTCAGATTTGCTGCATAGAGCCGATGCAAATATGAGTGACAACCCTAAAATATCTTTTGTTTATACAGTAAAAGGGAAAAGCGTAAATGCAATAGAAGGGACAAGAAGCGCCCAATTTAAAGAGATAGAGCTTGCCTAAAGCTCTCTTTTTTACTATTTTAATACCATTTTAATCAATTTTATAGTATAATTTCTTTCCTTCAATTCGAAACAATCCCTATGTGTAAAATTTAGTGTTAAGAAATTGGTGATTGAATAAAGGTTAACTGTATGGAAAAAGTAAATGCTATTATAGAAGCTATTGCGCAAGATAAAAATATATCGATAAAAAGTGCTAAAGAGGCGTTTAAGACAGCACTTATTAATACTGCTAAAAGATTAGAGGGCAGAGAGTGCAACTTTGAAATTGTTGAAGATAAAGAGAAAGATGCAATTCATATTTATAAAGTTCTAACAGTAGTAAATGACGACAGTGCTCTTTTGGAACTTAAGCCGCACTCTCACATTTCTGTATCTAAAGCCAGTGAATACGGTGAAGTTGAAGAGGGGGATGAAGTAAGGGTTGAGTTTTTCCTGGAAGATTACGGCAGAACAGGTTCAAGCAACCTGTACCAGGAGCTTGAGTATCACCTCCAAAGACAGGTTGAGCAAGAGCTTTTTGAGAGTTACAAAAAGAAAGTAGGCACAGTTGTAGCAGGTGTTGTAACCAGAATTGACGAAGATGATAACACTTATGTGGAGATTGGCGAGCTTAAAGGGGTATTGACAATGAGAAACCGCATAAAAGGAGAGCGGTTTAAAGTTGGAGATACAATTAAAGCTCTGCTGAAATATGTTAAAGTTGATAAAAAATATGGAATGTTTTTAGAGCTTACCAGAACTGCGCCGAAGTTTCTCGAATTGTTAATGACAAAAGAGGTGCCAGAAATTGAAGATGGCGATGTTGAAATTGTAGCAAGCGCCAGAATTCCGGGAGAGAGGGCAAAAGTAGCCCTTACAACAAAAAGGCCGAACATCGACCCTGTAGGCGCAGCTGTAGGAAGCGGCGGGGTAAGAATAAATGCTGTCAGCAAAGAGTTAAACGGCGAAAATATCGACTGTATTGAATATTCGCCGGTGCCAGAAGTTTACATTTCGCGCGCTCTTGCGCCGGCAGTGGTTAGAAGCGTAAGGATTTTAAGCAATAAAGAGGGGGATAAAAGAGCGGTTGTGGATATCTCCAGCGACCAGAAAGCTAAAGCGATAGGCAAAAGCGGAATTAATATCCGCCTGGCTTCGATGCTTACAAAATATGCGATTGAAATTAACGATGTAGAGGGTGTGACTGTTTCCAGCGAAGAGCAAGAAGAGAAAATTACAAAAACAAATGATCTCTCTGCGCTTGAAAATCTTTTTAAGTAGCCATTAAGGCTGCTTTTGGTATTATTTCGCCCTAAATTATGCACTCGTAGCTCAGCTGGATAGAGCATCTGATTGCGGTTCAGAAGGTCGCAGGTTCGAATCCTGCCGAGTGTACCACTTTTAGCTGCAAATTATAGCGGCATCTGCACTATTTTTTATCTTTTTGACTGCTGAATGTCTGTTTTATAGTCAAAATTTTAATTTTCCAAAGTAAAAATAGACTTGATTTACTAAGATAGTGCGCAAAAAGTCCAAAATATTTGCCTTAATCGTCATTCTGAGCGTAGCTAAGAATCTATTTACTGCCGTTCTATTGAGTTTCTTCGCTACGCTCAGAATGACTGAAATGGGTAATTTTACAGAAATTTTAACTTTTGCGCACTCTCTAATGCCATTTCCGATATAATTTTACTTTCATTATTAAATTTTAAAGGTAAATTATGAAATATGGTGAAAAAGAGATTCTAGAATTTGATATAAACTTAAATGAACATTACTGGCCAAACAGACATAAAAAAGATTATGTAATAGATATAGAATTACCGGAATTTACATGCAAATGTCCCCGCAGCGGCTATCCAGATTTTGCAGTAATGAAACTTTCTTATATTCCTAGTGATAAAGTTATAGAATTAAAAGCGCTAAAACTTTATATAAATACATTTGCAAATCGCTATATTAGCCATGAAGACAGTGCAAATGAAATTTTTGATACTCTTTATAGCAAATTAAAACCCAAATGGATGAAACTGGTTGCAGATTTTAATCCAAGAGGCAATGTCCACACAGTAATAACTATTGACAGCAGTAAAATGTAGGTTTTCTTAATTAAACTGCATATTTTAATTAATTCGATTTATTTGAATTAAATTATTTTTTGTATTTTATATTAAACTCTCTCCTATTCCCATACAAAAGTATTAAAATTTGACATTTATATTGATTTTTGTCACGATTTAATGCTATAATGGCTTAAACATAAAATAAGAGGAGTATTAAAAATGAGCAAACTAGACGATAAAATCGCCCTATATATAGAGGAGGCTAAAAAACTGGGCTTGAATTTAAGCGATGAGTATATCGCTAATATCTCCAAATCGTTAGGACCTGCAATTTACAGAGCAGATACCGAAATAGTAGCCTGCGGAGACAAAAGCGAGCTGGATAGAATCAGAAACAACTACCTTAAAAAGAAGCTTGGCTTAACAGAGCCTAACGATGTTCTGGATGAGATGATTCAAAGAGTTTGTGTAAAACTTGGAACATCAAATAGAAAAAAATATAGAGCACTGTTTTACGGTCTGTTAGCAATAGAAGCTAAAAAAGAGTCTATCTACGCTTAAATTTAACTTAACGGCACTGCTGGCCGTTAAGTATTTATCTTTTTGACTCTTTAAGTTTTATACGCTACACCTCTGTACTGTAATCATCTTATTTATTTCAATTTGTTATAATTATTAAAAAAATTGGGAACCGGCATGAAAGAAAATATACTGTTAATAGGTTTTATGGGAGTAGGAAAAGGCACTATAGCAAGGGCATTTGCAAAAGAGTATAAAGTTTACAATATAGACACAGATGATTTAATAGAATCAAAAGAGAATAAAAAAATACCCAAAATTTTTGAAAAATTCGGAGAAGAGTATTTTAGAAATCTTGAGCAAGAGACTGCCAACTGGCTAGAAAAATCGGTAAAAGGAACATTAATCAGCTGCGGCGGAGGTTTTTACAAAGTTAAAAATTTAAAAAAAATAGGAAAAGTTGTATATTTAGATGCTCCATTTGACTGGATTTACAATAGGCTTAAAACTGCCAAAAATGCCGAAGCAAAACTTGCAAAACGTCCTCTCTTTCAAGATTTAAAAAAGGCAAAAGCGCTTTATAAAGAGCGAAAAAAAGAGTATAAAAAAGTTGCCGATTTAATTGTGGATGTAAAAGATAAAGATGAGAAAAAAATATTAAAAGAGATAGCAAAATTTGCCGGAGTTAAAAAGTCTTAAAACAGCACTTTTATACAAGCGCTGTTTTTAAATGCTTATCGAAATTTAGTTTTATTGATTGACAGCTTTATCTATCTCTTTTGCAACATTTTCCAACTCTTTAGAGAATTTTTCTAAAAAATTTTTTGTTTTATTCAGGTCAATTGTAATTTTTTCTTTATTAATATTTACTCCAATATCATTTTCATTAATATTTTTTGTGTTTTCTTTTAACTCCTTTGCTTTTTTTTCGAATACTTTTGCAATATCGTCTAAAAATTTTTTTGTCTTTTTGGGTTCAATTACAATTTTGCCGTCTTTGGCTGAAATCCCTATTTTACTTGATAAATCTTTTTGATTATTACTTTTTGTATCATTCAATTTAATTTTGTTACTTTCTGTGATATTCTTTTCGTGCGCACTATTTGAGCCATCTTTACAGCCATTTAATGCAAATAAGCTCAATATCAATCCCATTTTTATAACTTTTTTACACATTTTTGCCCCTTTAAAATTAAAAATTGTATACTTATTATATCAAAAAACCAGATAATACGATAGTTTGTTAATTATCTGTTATTAAACTGTTGTTATAATATGAATATTAAAACACAGCTATTTAAATAATAAACATATTTTATAAGAAAGGGAAAAAAGAATGTTAAAAAAACTCTCTTTAATATTATTGTCAACAACTTTTATAGCAGCGGCTCCGTCGGTTTCTGCAATAAAAAATGCACAGATAAAGCAATTTATTAAAAAGAAAGATAAGATTATTATAATATATGTAGAGAACGGCAAAAAGAAAAAAACGGTTATGAGTGAAAAAGAGTTACTAAACTTCACCTCTATTAAAAAAAAGAAAAAAGAAAAACAAGCAGGCAAATCAAAAAAAACAAAAAGCTACACAGTAAAAGCTGGGGATACTCTTTTTTCTATAGCAAAAAAGTTTAAAGTTTCCCTGTCGGATTTGAAAAAAATAAATAAATTAAAAGACAATTCGCTTCATCCTGGCGATAAATTAAAAATTCCTTCAAAAGGTTATTTAGAAGAGGCAAAAGAGGGTGTTGCAAAAAATAAAAAAACTGTTTACAAAGTAAAAAAAGGAGACACTTTATACTCAATTGCCAGACTTTACAATATGCGCCCTGAAACTATCAGAAAAATGAATAACTTAAAAAAACATCCAAAACTAAAACCGGGAATGGAGCTTAATGTTCTTGGCAAGCCGGTTGAGATAGAAGCGAGAAAACATGTTAAAAAGTATGCTGTAAAAAAAGGTGACACTTTATGGTCTATAGCCAGAAAATTTAACTTGACAGTTTCACAGTTAAAACTGCTTAACCCAAAAATAAGAACTAGAGGTTTAAGAGCAGGTTTAATCTTAAAAGTTTCAAAAAAAGATGCGATCAAACTTGAAAAACTTCGTAAAAAAAGAAGAAAAAACTTAAGCGGCGCTTTGGCCAGATACAGAAGGCAATATGAGAGTGCAAGCGGAAACAAGGTAGTAAGGTATGCAAAAAGATGGCTGGGTTCTAGATATGTATGGGGTGCTTCAAGACCTGGAGCGTTTGATTGTTCCGGTTTTACACAGTTTGTAATGCGCAAAGTAAAACATAAGAGAATACCTAGGGTTTCCAGACGCCAAGCATATTATGGAATGTATGTAAGCAGAAGAAATTTAAGAGCCGGCGATTTGGTTTTCTTTGATACTTCAAGAAGAAGAAGAGGTTATGTAAACCATGTTGGCATATACATAGGCAGAAATCTGTTTATTCACGCAAGCAGCGCCCGTCACAGAGTTGTTATAACAAGTCTGAACAAGCCTTTCTATAGCAGAAGATTTATGTGGGGAAGAAGAATTAATTAATATTTTTAACCCCAACGTAAATTTTTAGCATCTATTTATCTTCTTAAGTATAAAATAATCAAGTCAAATTAATTTAATGGATGAAAAAATGATGAAATTTGATTTTAAACACACTTTAATGGTTCTTGCGTTAATGCAAACTTCTCTTTATGCAGTAGATTCGAGCAAGATTAAACAACTGGCGGTAAATTCTAAATCTAAATTTATAAAAAGTGTCTATTCTACCAATTTATATGAGCCTATCTGGATAAAAGGAAGCTCTTTATCTAATTTAGGAAAAGAGTTAATAGATCAAATAGACAGCGACAAAACCGTATCTTACGATTTGCCATTTTATAAACTTTATAAAAGTGTGAAAAAAGATATAAAAAATGGCAATTTCAGCGAAAAACTTGAATTTAAAATGTTAAAACTCTATAAAGCCTATATGGATTATTTAATCAAAGGCGGAATAAACTGGAACAAGTTTGATAGTGACATAGCAGCATTAAGAAAAAAATATGACTATCTTGTTTCATGGGAACATTACGCACCGCCTTACAGTACCAGAAAAGTTTTAGACAATGCAATGCTGGCAGGGAGTTTTGGTTCTATTTTCAGCAAAGTAGAGCCAAAAAGGTTTAAATATGCGCAATTAAAAGAGTATCTGGTTAAATTTTTGCAAATTAGAAACAGCGGCGGCTGGGGCAGAGTAAAAACAGGCGCTGTTTTAAGACCGGGTTCTAGCAGCAGCGATATTCCTATAATAAGAAAACATTTAAAACTTGTGGGTGATTTAGGAAACTGCAGCAGCTCTATGGATTCTTTGGTTTACGACAACTGTATGGCAAAAGCTGTAAAACGGTTTAGATTAAGACACGGCTTAAAGGCATCTTCTGCCATAGATAAGGCTGTAAGGACAGAATTAAACCATCCTGTAAGCTACTATATTAGAAAAATCAGATTAAATTTAGACAGAATAAAATGGTTAAAAAGAGAAGAGGCAAGGGTTAGAATTGAGTTAAACATTCCAGCTTTCAGGCTTTATATATATGACGGAAAAGATTTAGTTACAACTATGAGGGTAGTAACAGGAAAACCGGATCATCCAACACCAGTTTTTAGTGATGTAATGACCACTGTTGTGGTAAATCCTTACTGGAGAATTCCAGAAAGCATTGTAAAAAAAGAGATGCTTAAACATTTAATTAAAAATCCTCACTATTATGAAAGACAAGGGAAGTTTTTATATAAAGGCTGGGGGCCAAATTCAGAAAAAATAAATCCAGCTACAGTAAATTGGAGACAATATTTAAATAATAAAAAACGTATACCTTATCATTTTATGCAAAACCCTGGATATAAAAATGCACTTGGCAAAATTAAATTCCTTTTCCCAAACAAATATTCTGTATATATTCATGATACACCTAGCAAAAGGCTCTTTTTTAGAGAAGTCAGAGCTTTCAGTCACGGCTGTATGAGAATACAAAAACCTAGAGAACTCTTAAAGGCACTCTCTCTTTACAATAGCAATTTAAATGTTGAAAAAATTATGAAAAAGCTGGGGACAAATGAGAATGAACATATTCCTTTAAGAAGAAAAATTCCTATTGATATTACCTATTTAACATCATTTGTAGATGATTACGGCAATTTGCACTTTAGAAGAGATATTTACGGCTACGACAGGCTGCAGCTGAAATATTATAACAAAGGTTATTCTGCTTTGGCAGAAACAAAAGATGGGGCTAAAAATAAAAATAGCAAAAATAAAAAAACTAAAAAAAAGAAAGAGAACAAAAAATTAAAAAAAGAGTTAAAAAGAAAAACAGAAAATACAACCCCAAAAAAAGAGGCAAAAAAAACAGATGCACCTAAACCGAAACAAAAGAGTTCCGGTTATGAAGTTATAGAAATCGGTTATTAAAAAGATTAATCTATAAAATTATCTTTTTTTAACTCTTTCTCTTCGACAAGCTCCCGCCAAATAAGGGCTATTATGCCTACTGCCGCAACTATTACTCCGGCAGTAACTGTCAGTTTTATAAAATCACCCCATTTCATCCATTCGCCCCAAATCTGCCCAATAAGCAATATGGCATAAACAAACAGTATTACAGCAGTTATTATGCCTGCTATTTTCATTGCTTTCATTTAACTCTCCTTTTCATTAGCACAACATAAGCTTCTCTTTTCCAAAAAAGCAGCATTCTTCTTATATCTTTTTCCATTGTTACAACTTCCCACCCTTCACGGGCGTTTTTATTTAAAAAGCTGGTAAATTTTACAGGGTCTATTTTAGACTGGCCAAGAAACAATGAACCCAGCATTCCCTCTTGATAAAGAACCGCTTTATACTCATACATAATATTAGCCTTTTTAACAAGATTTATGATATTATATCTTATAAATTGTGAAAAACTTGTGAAGGGTTTAAAATGTCTAAAGAGGATATTAAAGTTTTAATAATCGAAGATGACCCGGAATTGATAATGGTTTTAAGCATGTATTTAAAAAAATACGGCATCGATACAGCCTGCGCAGAAGACCCCTACATAGGCCTTTCTATGCTTACACAAGATAAATTTGATTTAATAATTTTAGATTTAACCCTGCCCGGTATGGATGGATTGGAAGTTATAGATAAAATTCGTGAAAATTCCAATATTCCTATTATTATCTCTTCGGCAAGAAACGATTTAACCGATAAAGTTATAGGTTTAGAAAAAGGCGCAGATGATTATATGCCAAAACCTTATGATCCAAGGGAGCTGGTAAGCAGAATAAAAACAATTTTAAGAAGAACCAAAGGCGGCAAATCTATAGAACAAAAAGGGAGCTTTTATGTTGACAAACAGGGACACGCTATTAGGTTTAAAGGAAAAACTTTAGAATTGACCGCTGCAGAATTTGATATTTTAGAGATGCTGATAGAGCATAGAAACTCTGCCCTATCACGAGAACAGCTTCTATATGAGAGCGAACATATAGACGACAGCAGTTCGATTAAAAATATTGATGTAATTGTCTCAAGAATACGAAACAAACTGGCAAAAATAGACAGTTCCAAAAGTTATGTCAAACCGGTAAGAGGTGTTGGTTATATGCTGGTTGATGAGGTGTAAATTTGAAAAATATTTCTGTAAGCACATTTATACACACTATATTTATTTTGGCTCTAATTGTTATATCGTTAACATTTTATGCGCTTTTAAGCGCAACAGAAGACCAGCGCCATCTTCAGCAGATTATGCGCTATAAATATTTTGCAGACACTTTTATCACAACCGATATAAAAAAAGATAGCCCGCTTTTAAAAAATCTTTACAAAAAGCACTCTCTTGTAGAAGTTCCTGTAGAGAGTGTAAAAAAAGAGATAGAAAGCGAAGGCGAAACAATTTTTAGTGCCAGCTCTATTTATGGAAATTTTAGGGTTTTTAAAACTAAAAATAATTATTATATTTACATAGAGCGGTACAATTTTGAAACTATGCTAAAAGATGAACAACCCTTTGACAATACAACTCAGCTTATTTTTACAATATCTGCAGTGCTGCTCTTACTGATTTTAATAATTTATATTATGCTTATTCAAAAACTGGCGCCTTTAAAAAAACTGCATAAGCAGATAGAACAGTTTGGAAGCGGCGATTTAAATGTAAAAATTACTTATGAAGGCAATGATGAAATTGCAAAAATTGCAAAAAGCTTTGATAAGGCAATTAAATATATCAAACAGCTAATATCTTCAAAAAACCTATTTATGCGCAATATTATGCATGAATTAAAAACCCCTATAACCACAAGCCGCATTGCTGCAGAAAGTGTAGAAGATGATATGATAAAAGGCATACTCATACGCTCTTTTGACAGAATGAATGAACTTATTGAAGATTTAGCACAGGTTGAGAGAATTACAATGTATGACTTTACACCAAAAAAAGAAAACTGGAAACTGGAAGATATTGTTAATGAGACAAAAAAAATGCTTTTAAAAGATGAAAAAAATTTTGAGTTTCAATACAATAAAGAGTGCACTATCTATACCGACCGCTCATTGCTGGCGCTTGTGCTGAAAAATTTGATAGATAACGGAATAAAATACAGTCCTGAACATTTTGCAACAGTTTTGCATATTGGAAATAAAATTATAGTAAAATCAAAAGGCAAAAAATTGAAAGAAGATTTAAGTTACTATATAGAGCCTTTTTCCCAAGAAGAGAAGCGCTCTTCGGGCTTTGGGCTTGGGCTTTATATTGTGGCAAATGTTTTAGAAAAGCTCGGGTATGAGTTAAGATACCGCTATGATAGCAAAAGCATGGAAAATATTTTTGAAATTGTGCTGGATTAATGAAAATGTTTGCAATTGTAGGACCCACAGCTTCGGGCAAAAGCGATTTGGCTTTGGAGCTTGCTCAAAAAATAGGCGGGGTTATATTATCGGTCGATTCGCTTGCAGTTTATAAAGAGATAGATATAGCCTCGGCAAAACCGAGCAAAGAAGAACTCTTGCTTGTTAGGCATTTTGGCATAAACGAGCTTTATCCAGATGAAAAATTTAGCGCAGTAGAGTTTGTAAAACAGTTTAAAGAGGCAAAAAATTGGGCAAAAGAGCACGGCAAAAGTTTAATAATTGTAGGCGGAACAAGCTTTTATCTTAAAGTTTTAACCCAAGGAATCAGCGATTTGCCAAAAATTGACAACAGCGTTAAAGAAAAAACAGAAACCCTTCTTGCAAATTTAAGCAGCGCTTATGAAGCTTTGCAAAAAATAGACCCAAAATACGCCGCAAATATAGCACCCGGCGACAAATACCGAATAGAAAAAGCGCTAAGCATCTACTAC
>JALVXO010000130.1 GCA_027022775.1 Campylobacteraceae bacterium | reverse complement strand
TCTGACATAGATGCATATTACACTAGTGACCCGCGCAAAAATACGGATGCAAAACCCAGAAAAATTGTGCATAATTTGCTAAAAGAGGAATTGGATGAGAGCTGCAATCCTAATGATGAATTTGCAACCGGCGGCATAGTGACAAAACTGCAGGCGGCGCAGTTTTTGTTAGAGAGAGGAAAACCTATGTTTTTAGCCAGCGGCTTTGATTTAAGCGATGCATATTCATTTTTAATTGAAGGTGAGCATAGAGGGGGGACGTTGTTTGTTAGAGATTAGAGAGAAGAGAGATTAGTTAATAGTTAATAGTTAATAGTGAATAGTGAATAATTGGTTGACTGGTTACTGGTTGACTGGAAATTTATTAAACCGATATATAAAATAAAAAAAGAGAGGCAGTATGATAAATATAGTGTTTATGGGGACGCCAGAGTATGCAAGAGTTATTTTGGAGGCACTTGTTAATGAGAAAGAGTTTAATGTAACTTCTGTTTTTACACAGCCTGACAGGCCTGTAGGGAGAAAAAAGGTTTTAACTCCGCCGCCAGTGAAAGTTTTAGCGCTTGAGCACAATATTGAAGTTTTTCAGCCTTTAAGTTTAAAAGAGGATGGTATTGTTTCAAATATAAAAAGCCAAAATCCCGATTTTATAATAGTTGCAGCTTACGGGCAGCTGCTGCCTAAAGAGATTTTGGAAACTGCCCCCTGTATAAATCTGCATGCATCCATACTGCCGATGTATAGAGGTGCTTCACCTATTCAGCAGGCGCTTTTAAACGGAGATGAATACAGCGGCGTAACCGCAATGTTAATGGATGAGGGGCTTGATACCGGAGATATATTAAGCTTCTCTTTTATTAAAACAAAAAAGGCGCCTACACTCGATTTAATGATGGAAAAGTTAAGCCTTTTAGCGGCAGATTTAACAATAGAAACAGTAAAAGAGTTTAAAAATATAAATCCGCTGCCTCAAACCGGGGCAAATGCAAGCAAATGCAAAAAAATTACAAAGCAAGAGGGTTTAGTGACCCTTGATGATGCAGAGCGGCTATACAGAAAATATTGTGCATTTTACGGCTGGCCTGGAATATATCTGGAAGATGGCTTAAAACTGCACGAATTGGAACTGATAGAAAATAGAAGCCAAAACAGAGCCGGAGAGATTTTAAAAATAGAGGGAAATTCGGTTATAATTGCCTGCAGCAGGGGAACATTAAAGATTGGAAAAATTCAGCCGCCATCAAAAGCCAAAATGGATGCAAAAGCGTATCTTGCAGGAAAAAGGTTAAAAGTTGGAGACAATATACTTTGAGTGTTTAGAATCTACACAAAAATATTTAATAGATGCTATAAAAAAAGGTAAACTAAAGCCAAACATAGCAGTTGCAGCAAAAAAACAGACTGCAGGAGTAGGCAGCAGAAACAATAGCTGGAGCTCAGATACAGGGGATTTGCTCTTCTCATTCGCAATAAAAAAAGAAGAACTTCCAGAGGATTTGCCGATAAGTTCCGCATCGATATATTTTGCATATTTAATGAAAGAACTGCTGTCAAGTTTAGGGCAGGAGTGTTGGTTAAAATGGCCCAATGATATCTATATAAAAAACAAAAAATGCGGAGGGGTAGTAACCCATCTCTATCAAGGTATCTATATAGTCGGCATTGGAGTGAACTTTGTAGAAAAAGGCGAAAAGTATGCATATTGTAAAGTGAAAAAAGATGTTAAAAAAGTGTTAAAATCATATTTTTTGCTATTAAAAAAAAGAGTAAAATGGCAGGAAATTTTCAGAAAATATAAGGTAGAATATGAAAAGACAAAAGAGATAACTACCACCATTAACGGGAAGAAAAAACTGCTAAAAAACGCGATATTATGCGACGATGGCTCGCTATTAATAGATAATGAAAGGATATACAGCTTAAGATGAGTGAGATAATAAGTATAGCCAATCAAAAAGGCGGAGTAGGAAAAACAACAACAGCTGTCAACCTTGCTGCATCACTGGCAAAAAGAGGGAAAAAAGTATTGGTAATCGATGCAGACCCCCAGGCTAATGCAACAACTAACCTGGGTTTTAAAAGAAGCGATTACGAATTTAATATTTACCATGTGCTAATGGGGTCTAAAGAGTTAAAAGATATTATTATAAAAACTTCAATTAAAAATTTAGACCTTGCTCCATCCAATATCAGCCTTGTGGGAATAGAAAAAGAGTTTTACGATAAGAAAAACAGAAAAAGAGAGCTGATTTTAAAAGAGAGCCTTAAAAAGATAAATGGCGATTACGATTATATAATTATAGATTCGCCGCCGGCACTTGGACCTATTACAATAAATGCGCTGAGCGCTTCAGACTCTGTAATAGTGCCGATTCAGTGTGAATTTTTTGCACTGGAAGGTCTCGCACAGCTGCTTAACACAATAGGGCTTATTAAAAAATCGATAAACCCTAAACTTAAAATAAAAGGGTTCCTGCCTACAATGTATTCTGGGCA
>JALVXO010000129.1 GCA_027022775.1 Campylobacteraceae bacterium | reverse complement strand
TTGCACGCAATAAATGGAATATACAGTTACTATACCGGTATCAATTTAGCCTATATGGCTGTTCTTGGGCAGATACTTTTTCCAGATGATAAACGGTTTTTTACAGTAGATATCAAAGAGGTTTACAATTTATCGAAAAAATCACTAAAAGAGGATAATACACATCACAAATATTACCGTTATATGAGTGAATTTGAATTTTTACTGCTGCTTGGCAAAGAAGATGTAATAGAAAAAATAGAAAGTTTTTTAGAGCACTTCAAACCGCACCCCTCTTTGGTAGAGCGAAGTTTGCGGCAAATGAAAATCTTTATAAAAAACAGCAAAAATTTGGAACATAAAATTGTTAAAGGATTTATTAAAGCCAGCAGAGTGTTGGAGGATTATATTTTATTGTTTGAAAAATAATATTTAAGGTTTCCATCTGTATAGAGTTATGTTTTTAATCATAAAATCATCATAGTCATATCTTGCTGTTTTGGCAGAGCAAATAGAGACAAGATTGGTTTTGTTTTTGATATAGTTATCAAAAGAAATATTCCATTTATTTGTCCAGAAATTACTGCTTGAATAACCAATCTTTTCTTGGTGCATAGGTTTTCCAAGAGGTTTTTTATTGAGTTTAATTTGTAACGCATCAGCACCATAACTTGAAAAATTAAGAACATATCCCCCAAATTTACCATCATCTTTAAAAGAAATATTAAAACAATTTCCGCCTACAGGAACCCAACCATTTATTTCTTCATCACCTAAATGGTATGTTTTGCTGTCTCTGAAAATAGCATGAAGTTTAAAATTTTTGTAAATTTTAGGATTTATTCCTTCTAGGTGCATTAAAGTATAAGGTCTTAATTGGCCATTTCTAACTTCTTTGGGAATATTTATTCCATGTTCTATAATTTGAAATATTTCTTTCGAAATATCAATAATTAAGAAAATAGGTGTTTCTTCTCGTTTATTTTTTGGAAAATTTTTAAAATAGGTAATAAAAGAGATTTTATATATATTTGTATTCAATTGTTTAATTTTGATTCTTTTTAATCCCATTCGATGGTTACTAGATATACGGTGTGATTTAAAAAATATTTTTAAATTTTTTATAAATTTATTTCTTTTTATCAATGTGCCATTTAAAACAAATTCTTTACTATACATTGATTCTATTGCATATAAATTAGCATTATTAATTGCCCATAACCAATTATCCAAAAAAGTGTATAACTTCTTTCTAATAGTTTTTTGAGAAACTTTATTTTGTTTTTTTAGATATTTGGTTTTGTTGCTATTTTTTTTTATTTTGGCGACAGCGGTTGTATTGTTTTTATCTTTAATTTTATTTGAGTGTTTATTGTTGCTTTGAGAAACTGTATGTTCCATTTTTGCTGTATTGGATTGGGTTTTATGTAATTTTTTACTAGATAAAAAAGAATTGTTAAAATCTTTTTGTATAGTATTAGATGAACTGTTTTTTTCATTAGTTTTAATTTGAGGGTTATTTTTTATAACGTTTTTTGAATATATATTGTTATTTTTATTTAGTAAAATAAAACCTGTAATTGTTAATAGTGTTAGAAAAATTATAGAAGTAATTTTCCAATAAAAAGTGATTTTTTTATGTTTAATTAATCTGTCTATTTCTATTTTAAGATGGTTATAAAGCCTTTGCTGAAATTCTTTTGGGTCATTGAACTCATGAAAGCCGTGTTGAGCATTTCCGTGATACACGCCTATTTTCTTTAAAAAATTTTGAAGCAGCGTATATTGTTCTTTTAATTCTATATTTTTTAAGAGTTTAGGATTTGCTTTTTTTAAATAAAAATGTATTACAGGTTTACCACTAGCTAATGCTTCTTCAAATTCCCATTGTGTTCCAGTTATGGGAGTATCTTTTGTGATTGGACCTACATAATTTTTAGGTAAATAGGTTCCAAACCGATGCCAAAAAATAACAATTACAATGTCGCATTCGGATGGCTTAAGGTAATTATTAATATTGCTTTGTGCATCTTGATGATATGATTGTGGATAGTTTTCCCAGCGGATCGGTTTAATTGAAATAGATTTCTTATACTTTTCTTCCAGTTGCTTGCAAACTTCTTCTACAATATTTCTTTCTAAAGCAACATCACTTGGCGAAGCTATAAAAATGGTAATTTCAAAATTTAACAATTTACACCTTTGGCAGAGCAAAATATAACTAATTAGTTATATTTTATCACATAAAACTTTATTAAAGTAATAATGAAGGTTTTTAAGATGTAGCAAAAATTAGATAATAAAAAGATTTTCGCTTTTGGAAAAGTATAAAGTTTTTTTAATTGATAATTTTACACTTCTTAATAAATTTTTTTATTTAGTTCCTGCATTCAATATTGTTCTTATCATTTTATTAAGTAAATATTTTTTTGTGTTTACATTTATATTGTAAGAATAGTTTTAATTAAAAAAACTACTAAATTACCAAATATATCAAGCAATTTTATGATATAATTACTC
>JALVXO010000128.1 GCA_027022775.1 Campylobacteraceae bacterium | reverse complement strand
CTCTATCGCCTCTTTTAGCAACCGCATCTATATCTTTTATTGTCTCAACTGTAGTAGCCAGAGGAAGCCCCCAGTCTCTTCCCAAAAGCTGGGCGCGGTAATCATTTACCAAAATTTCGCACTCGAGCCCGTTTTTGTTTAAAAAGTGGTATAGAGCCTTTGTGCGGCGCAAAGAATCGAGGTTCTTTTTCATATTTGTGTGTGCATATAGGTAAATCACGCTTTTCCTTTCTGTCTCATTTTTATATATACATGCAAAATTTCAACCGCTGCCGGGGTTATCCCGCTAATTTGCAAAGCACTCTGCAGAGTTGGCGGATTGGCTTTTTGCAGTTTCTCTATAACCTCATTGCTTAATCCCTGCACCGTTGTAAAATCAAAATCTTGCGGAATTTTAACCTTAAGCATTTCGTGCATTTTCTCAATTTGCGCCTGCTGTTTTTGAATATATCTATAATATTTAGCCTCTATTAAAATTTGTTCCAGCGCCTCTTGGCTGTATTTTTCAAACTCCGGCACTAAAGAGAGCAGTTTTTCCGCTGTGGGCTCTTTTATTCTTGCAATAACATCAATCATTGCGGTTTTATCATTTATTTTAGTCTCTCCCAGCTCTTTTAATTTGGCGCTGAACTCTTTTGTCGGGGTTACATAAGAGTTTTTTAAATACTCAAGCGCTTCATCTATATCATTTTTTAATTTTTCGAATTTTTCAATATATTTTTTATCCAGCAGCCCCAGCCTTTTTGCATGCTTTAAGAGTCTTAAATGGGCATTGTCTTCTCTTAAAAGCAGCCGGTATTCGGCGCGGCTTGTAAACATTCTATACGGCTCTTTTGTCCCTTTTGTTACCAAATCATCAATTAAAACGCCGATATACGCTTCGTCTCTTTTTAAAACAAGCGGCTCTTTGCCCTGCAGTGCAAGCGCTGCATTAATTCCCGCCATAAGCCCCTGGGCAGCCGCCTCTTCGTAACCTGTCGTGCCGTTTACCTGCCCCGCCCAGTAGAGCCCTTTTATCTTTTTTGTCTCAAGAGTATGTTTTAGTTCGGTAGGGTCGATATAATCATACTCTATCGCATAGCCGTAGCGCAAAATTTTAGCATTCTCAAGCCCTTTGATTGAGTGAATCATCTCCTCTTGCACATCTGTCGGAAGCGAAGTGCTTAAGCCGTTTAGGTAATACTCGTTAGCCTCTCTTGTTTGCGGCTCCACAAAAATCTGATGGCGCGGACGCTCGCTAAAGCGGTTGATTTTATCTTCGATACTTGGGCAGTATCTTGGGCCTATGCCGTCTATCTGCCCTGTAAAGAGCGGCGCTCTGTGGAAATTGCCCTCAATAATTTTGTGTGTTTTTTCATTTGTGTAAGCAATATAACACGGCAGCTGCTTTGGATTAAAACTCTCTTTATCGGTTCTAAATGAAAACGGTTTTGGCGGAATATCGCCATCTTGCACCTCCATTTGGCTAAAATCGATACTATCGCCTGCTATTCTGGCGCATGTTCCGGTTTTCAGCCTGCCGATTCTAAACCCTAAACTTCTTAAATGCTCCGCCAGCGAAACAGAGGCAAACTCCCCCTGTCTGCCCGCAGTCTGCTGAACTTCGCCAATATGTATAAGCCCGTTTAAAAATGTCCCCGAAGCGATAATAACTTTAGGGGCTAGATACTCGTTTTTAAGCTGAGTAATTACCCCCTGGACGCTATCTCTTTCTATTATAAGTGTTTCAGCAATCTCTTGGGTGATATCAAGATTTTTTATACTATACAATCTGTCACGTGCAGCAATTCTGTATCTGTCCATATCTATCTGCGCGCGGCTTCCGCGAACCGCCGGCCCTTTAGAGGCGTTTAAAACCCTAAACTGCAAGCCCGCCTTGTCGGTAATTAATCCCATCTCTCCGCCAAGGGCATCTATCTCTTTAACCAAATGCCCCTTTGCCAGCCCGCCAATTGCCGGGTTGCAAGAGCTGGCACCGATTTGCTCTACTAAAATGGTTATCATTAAAGTTTTAGCCCCAAGCCTGGCTGCTGCGCTTGCCGCCTCAATGCCTGCATGCCCGCCGCCAATTACAATTACATCATACTCTTTAGCCATTTTTCTACCTATTTCGCTATAATTATTGCCAAAATTATAGCTAAACCATTAGATAAATAGGATTAAAGGAAACTCTTGAAAGAGAAAAAAGCAAAAATAAGCAAAAAGCTTCTGCGTATTTTTGGCAAAACCAATGCTAAATATAAATTAATTCAAGAGGGAGACAGGGTTTTAGTTGCATTAAGCGGCGGTAAAGACTCGCTCTCTCTTACTCATTTAATTAAAAATATGCATCAGCACGCCCCGTTTGATTTTGAGTTTCAAGCCTGCACCGTTAAATACGGGATGGATGGCGAAGATTATGGCTTTTTAAAAGAGCACTGCAGGGAGTATAATATTCCTTACGAAGTTTACGAAACCAATATTTACGATATTTCGCAAGATACTATGCGCGAAAACAGCTCGTTTTGC
>JALVXO010000127.1 GCA_027022775.1 Campylobacteraceae bacterium | reverse complement strand
GAAGAGCCCGGAAAATACAAATCGCCCCTTTTTGTCAGCTGCATTTGAGAAAGCACATACCCCGAACCGCCAAAAACAATATTAACCTTAACCCCGTTTTTCTGTTCAAAAAGCTTTGCTATCTCTTCGGTCGCCGGCTTGCTCGCACTCCCTGCAAAAATCAAAAGCTCTTTTGCATTAACACTCAAAACCAAAAACAAAATCAAAAACAGTTTTTTCATTTTAATCTCCACACCTGTTGCTAAAAAACCAACAAAAAGCAAACATCAGCGCAGGTCTTTTGGGTTTGCTTTCATCAAACATAAACTTTTTTGCCTCTTTTACAGGAAAATAAACCAATTCAATATTTTCATCTTCCAAACCTCCGCCGCAGTTTATGCGCATGCTTTCATCCACTTCGGCATAAAAAATCGTCATCTTTCCGCCTGTAACCAGCGTTGTGATTTTTTCTAATTTATCAACCTTATAGCCTGTCTCTTCAACCACCTCTTCTTTTGCAATCTCTTCTGTGCTAAGCCCCTCTTTATCCTCTCTGCCCCCGCAAAGCTCATACCGTATAGCTAGTCCGGGATGGTTTATATTGACTAAAGCTCTAAACTGTTTAACCAAAACAAACGCATCTTTTTGCTTATGGTAAAGCAAAATCTTTACAACATCTAAAGATTTCTTAACCTCTTTAGTATATCTTTTCCCGCTTTGAGTATAACTCACTTCATAAATATCATGGCTCTTAGGCTTAGCAACCTTTACAATTTTAACATCTGTAATCTTATCTTTCAAAAATCCCCCAACAAATCACTAACCATCTTCACTCTCTTCCAACGCTTCATCCCCAAGTTTCTTTGCCATTTTAATGCTATCAAGCGCATTACGCAAAATAATTTTAGTAGAAGAAAGCGGCTTCATACGCAGATTTGTCTGCTTTTTATCCAAACTTTGGTCATTCAAAATCTCCATAACCTCTTTTTCTAACTCTTCGTATATTTCGTTAAATTTCTTTTCTATAAAATCTATATCCATTCTTTACTCCGTAATATAAGTTTTAAGCCGCAAGTTTTAAGTTGGAAGCTAATCAATTCAACCGCTTTTTCAACTTCTAACTTTCAACTTCAAACTTCAAACTCACTTCCCTTTCGGACGAAAAACAGTTATAACCTCTTCATTTGCCACCATATAATTCCCGCCGATTAAATCTATACAATACGGAATTGCAGGGAAAACGGCATCTAGACACTCTCTAATCGATTTAGGTTTGCCGGGCAGATTAACTATTAAACTTTGCTCGCAAATACCTGCAGTTTGGCGCGAAAGTATGGCTGTTGGGACATATTGCAAACTTACAGCCCTCATCTGCTCCCCAAATCCAGGCAGTAGTTTAGAGCAAACCGCCTCTGTTGCCTCAGTAGTTACATCGCGCGGCGCAGGACCCGTTCCGCCTGTTGTTACGATTATATCGCACTTTTGCTCTTTTGCAAGCTCTAAAAGCGTCTCTTCTATAACAGACTGCTCATCGGGAATACATCTGTAAACATACTCAACCTCATTCAAAAGATACTCATTAAATGTATCCATAATAGCCTTGCCCGAAATATCTTCGTAAATTCCAGCACTTGCCCTGTCGCTTGTGGTCACAACACCCACTTTAATTTTATCCATTTTTTCCCTTTTATTTTTTGTTTCAAGTTCATAAATTATATCAAAGAGCAATTAAAACCCAATAAATATTGCTTTAAAAATTTAAACCGCCTCTTCTATATCAAAGCCGAGCGCCCTTACTTCGTTTATAAACTCTTTGGAGACTTTAATTTTGGATTCTATTACAACATCTGCAAGTTTAGAGCGCACTTTTAGGTTAAGCGGATGGCGGCCTGGATGGCGGGTTGCAAGGCACACCAGCTCTTCGGCGATTCTGGAATCTGGCATAAGGTTTATAGCGATAATTATAGGTTCTAAATCCGGTTCTGGGGTGTAGTGCTCCTCTTTTTTAATTTTAACCTTCTCTTTGCTCGCTTCATCCAGAGATTCGATTTTTAAAATAGAGAGTCTTGTAAACTGGTCGGTTTTTGAAACTTTAACCTTAAAGGCGATAGGCTCTTCCAAGTCAAATTTATCTTCCAGCATTTTTATATGTTTTTCAAACAGCATCAATTCAATATTTCCGTGTAAATCCAGCAGGGTGGCGATACCGAATTTATTTCCTTTTTTGGAAATTTTCTCTTTAATCTCTTCTACTTTTCCCACAAGAATGGCTTCTGAACCATCGCTTAAATCTTCGATATCTGAACTTAATGTGTATTTGATTTTATCCAATTTATCGCGGTATTTATCTAGCGGATGGCCGGAAACATAAAAGCCTAGCGTCTCTTTTTCATAAGCTAAAATCTCTAACTGGTCAAACTCTTCTACATCTCTTAACTCCACCTCTACGCTTGTCATCTCTTCCCCGCCACCAAAAAGCGAATTTTCTGCCTGTTTTTTCGCAGCGGCAGCTTTGTGCGAAGCGTCGATA
>JALVXO010000126.1 GCA_027022775.1 Campylobacteraceae bacterium | reverse complement strand
ATATAGCCTATTAAATAATAGGTATTGTATAAGGAGTATTTAAAAAAGAGTATAATTTCCAGATTTTATAATTTGTAATTTGTTTATATTAAAATTATACTCATAAATCCAAACTTTTATTTTGCTTCCATTTACAAAAGCATCGGTTATGACTCTTTTATACTCATGCGGTTTTGGGAATTTTGGTGAGCACTCTTCATATTCATCCAGAATTTTTAAAAGCTTTTTATAAAACGGCTTTTTTATGCGGTAAATTTCGCCGTAAACTCTGTTTTTGCCTCTTTCTTCTAAAACAGCGCCTGGATACCAGCTTATGTTATAAAGCTTGCCGTAAACAAATCCAAAACCGATAAATTGGGTATATTTTGCTATTAGTTTATAGTTAGAATTCTTAACATCCCGCCGTAATGTGCCGTAAACGAAAATGTTGTCTGTTTTCATAACTTGCCTATTTTAAGTTATAAATTTCATTTAAAATATCGCTTATAATAATTGCCGGATACTTTTTTGTGCTGTTTAATCCCGAAGCCTTTTCTATACCGATTGTATTATCTGTTTTAACAAGAGGGTCGGTAATGATTCTGTTAATAGCTTTCCTTGTTTTAGGGTTGCCTCTTAATACATTAATTAAAGCAGTGTTATATTTTTGTGCGTAATTGTATGCTTTTTCTGTTAAAATGGCATGCAAACTGCTTTCTATTTTATCGCTTGTTCCTTTAATAACTTTGACACCATATTTTTCCATAATATTATGTTGATATTTTAGAGTAACTCCGGGTAATACTATTGTATATCCATATATTCCGATAAATCGCGTATTGTTGTGTTCTAAATTTCTAGCAAGGTCTTTTTTGGGGTCTTTTAAGTTTAATTTTTTTAATTCATCTTTTAATACAGATTCAATGCTTTGAGACTTTGCATATAAAGCTTGCAGACAGATAAAAAAGATTAGTAAACAAGCTCTTTTTTTCATTGTGTTGGTTTTATCCTATCTCTTTTGTTTAATATCTTGGGTTAAAGTGAGGCTTTAACTTCATAAAAATACAACAATGCAGCAACAATAAAATGAAGCTCTCTGTTTGCACTTTTTGATAAGAAAGCTTCATTTTATAAGTTTATGCACCCTCTTAAAGAAGAGGGTTGTGATATAATTTAAATGTCAACTCTTAACTCATCCGGGCTTTTTAACTCTTTAATTTGCCACGGCAAGCCCTGTTTGTTTAACTCTTCCATAAACGGGTCGGGGTCGAACTGCTCCATGTTGTAAACCCCTTCTTTCCACCATATTTTATCCAGCATCAGTTTTGCGCCAATCATTGCAGGCACGCCGGTTGTGTAGCTTACAGCCTGGCTTAAAACCTCTTGGTAGCACTTTTCGTGGTCGCTTACCTGATAAATGTAAATAGTTTTCTTTTCGCCGTTTTTATAACCTGTTGCAACAATTCCGATATTTGTTTTGCCTTTTGTTCTAGGACCCAAAGTTGCCGGGTCTGGCAGGAGAGTTTTTAAAAATTCGATAGGGATAATTTTTTGCCCCTTGTGCTCAATCGGCTCAATCCCAAGCATCCCCACATTTTCAAGGCAGCGCATGTGTGTAAGGTAGCTTTCGCCAAATGTCATAAAGAATCTAATTCTTTTTAAACCTTTAATATGTTTAACTAAACTCTCCATCTCTTCATGGTAAAGCAGGTAACTGTCGCGCGGTCCTATTTCTGGGTAATCCCAGACCTGTTTAATCTCCATAGGTTCTGTCTCTATCCACTCGCCCTCTTGCCAGTAGCGCCCTTTTGCGCTGACTTCGCGAAGGTTGATTTCCGGGTTAAAGTTGGTTGCAAAGGGGTAGCCGTGATCGCCTGCGTTGCAGTCTAAAATATCTATTGTTTCTATTTCGTCAAAGTAGTGCTTTTGTGCATATGCGCAAAAAACATTTGTTACGCCAGGGTCAAACCCGCTGCCAAGAAGTGCCATAGTGCCAGCTTTCCTAAAGTCTTCATCTCTCTCCCACTGCTTTTTGTATTCAAATTTTGCAGTGTCTGGATGTTCGTAATTTGCAGTATCTAAATATGCAGTTCCCGTAGCGCTGCAGGCATCCATAATTGTCAAATCCTGATACGGCAGAGCAACATTTATAACAATATCTGCACCGGTCTTTTTAATTAAATCTATAACCTCTTGCGTATTATCCGCATCTACTGCAGCGGTAGCAATTTCAACACCCACTTTTTCTTTTATATTTTTTGCAATCTCATCGCATTTAGATTTTGTTCTGCTAGCAAGCGTGATATTACCAAAACTCTCTTTATTCATTGCGCATTTAAAAGCAACCACATTTCCAACGCCGCCTGCGCCGATTATTAAAGTGTTTCTCATCAACTCTCCTTTTTCTTTAATATTTTGCTCAACGCCCAATTGTTCAACTCTTCGCCGCTTATGGCGTAGTGGAACTCATTTAAATTGTTTACCAAAAGTTCAAAATCCTCTTTTGCCTCTTTTGTTGCAGCAATTAAGAACCGGTCGCTTACCTTTACTTCGTAATTGTCATCCGGCAGCAGTGTAATCTCTTCTTTTCGGTTTTTAACCATCAAAAAGACAAGTTTTGCCCTTCTATTTCTGTCGCTTAAATCTCTTGCCAGTAAACCTAAATTTACAATACCCCCTTTTTTTAAGTAATCTGTTAGGGCGTAAGCTTCCGGTTTTACCACTCTTATTTCAAAAAGTTCGGGGTTGTAGCCGGTTGTTGTTCTAATTGTTTTACTTAACTCCAAGCCCCATTTATCGTTTTGTTTATAAAGCTCTTTTAAAAATCTCTCTGCAAGAGGCTGCGAAATTTGGCGGTGGACATGTTCTGATATTACCTCTTCTATAATATACGCCCTGTCTATTTTTGCAGAGTTAAAAATTGTAATATCATCATTTGTGTTCTCTCTTGCAATTGTATAAATTTCTGGATTTATCTTTTTTGCTGTGAGCAAAATTGTAAGGTTTATTAAATCGTCTTTGGTTGCGGCAATTATGGCAGAAGCATCCTTAACGCCGGCTTCCAGCAGCACTTTAAAATCTTGTGCATCGCCAAAAATTGCACTATTTTTTTTAACTTTGTAACTGGCAGATTTTAAATCTATAAATACCGATTCCAGCTGGGCTTTATCGAGCGCTTCTTTTAGCACTTTACCCATTCTGCCGTATCCGCATATAATATATTTTCCTTTAGGCAGCTCTTCGTAACTTTTAATATACTGTTTGTGCTGGAAGAGAAGCATTTCAAGCTTCCATAAATTTGGCGCGGTAAGTGCAAGATGGAATCTGTCTGCAACCAGGTTGAATGGGTTAATAAAGTTTTTAACCCCCAGGTTTTTAAGGTGTTCAGACTGTTCTTTTGTGGAAGATTTTACAATTACATTCATTTTGGGGTTAAGCAGCCTTACAAGAAGGGCGATTTTTGTGTTTTTAAAATCGTTGTCAAAAAGGGCAACAACCGCTTTACAGTTTCGTTTTGTAATTCCGGCAAGTTTTAAACTGTCTGGTGAATCGATATTTGCTTTTAAGGCATAAACTTCAGGCATAAAATTTTCCAGTTCGAGTTCGTCTATTTTATCTTGGGATTTGTCTATAACAATAATCCTTTTGCCATCTTCATTTAATTTATGGATTAACTCTTTTGTTGTACTATTGTAACCTAAAATAATTACAAACGGCTCTTTTAAATCTTTGATTTTGCGGCTGAATTTAGCAAGCCGAAGCTGTTCTATGAGCTGTTTGTCTTGAATTAGGGCAACAAGCGCTCCTATTGCATAAAACCATCCAATAACTGCAATATATATAGAAAAAAGAACCCATAATCTCTGGGCATAGGTAAATTCGTAAGGTATTTCGCCAAAGCCGATTGTGGATGCCATAAAGGTTACAAAGTAGAAAGCATCCAGGAAGCTCATGTGGTATGGACGCCCCTGGGCATCGACTCCGGGGATTATTACAAGCCCCAAAATTGTAATTGCAAAAGTGACAATAATAACGATAAAGGGGGTCCGCATTCTGCGGATGATTATCCATAAAATGTTACTGGAGTGCATAGTTACCTTTTGGATTTTAAGGTATCGCCCATAAACAGAATTACAGATACAACATTAGCCATTAGCGCACCGCCTGAGAGCGAAACGATAATCTGGGCACTGTCTTGTATTCCGCCGCTTGTGGCATATACAGAAATGCCCCATACAATAGCGGCAGATATAAGCTGAATATCTGCAACAAGGCTTGTTGCCAAAAGCACAGAGCCAAGCTGTGTTTTATCACCCAGTTTTAAAACTGTTGCGATAAGGTTTACAACAATTGTGGCAAACAGTTCATAAGGACTGTGGTGTGCAAAATTATCAATATCTCCGTAAAAAAAGCCAAAGTTAAGCGTCATCGCCAAAATAATAAAAAATCCCGAAATCACTTTTTGAGTATTCATACTGCTCCTAAATCGAGTATTTTAGTGAATATTATACCTCAAAATATAAAAAAATAGAATATTAAGCTAAAAATATAAAAAGTTTTAACAAAAAAAATTACATTTTAGGTATTATCTATGTATAATAACATAAATAAAACTATCCAAAGGAATCTTGATGCAAAATATGGATGAAGAGATTATCGCCCATATGTCCAATCCAAATAATTACGGCAGAATGGAAAATCCAGACAGTATTGGAATTGGAGAAAACCCGCTAAATGGGGAAAAAGTGATTATTTATATAAAGGTAGAGAAAGATTGCAATGACTATTTTATTTCAGATATCGCTTTTGAAGCAATTGCTTGTATGACAACTGTTGTTGCTGGCTCAATTATCACCCAGGAAGCGCGCGATTTAACTTTTGATAAATGCGAAGAGTTGATTGCTGTAACTTTGGGGATGCTAGAGAGTGTACCTCCTGAAGAAGCTGCATGTTCCGAAATGGTGGCGGTTGCTTTAAAAGCGGCAATGGATGGTTATCTTTTAAGCCAGGAGACAGGGGAGAAAAAAACACTTATTTATAAAATAGAGCAGAGCTGCTCGCCCGATAAAGAGTTCAGCGCTCAAGCAGCAAAGGAGGAGTAATGGTAAATGTTTTAAAAAAGACCCACGAGGCGTGGATTGTAACTTTAATGGCATCTTTTATGAGTAAAACCGTTGAGAATAAAACTGTATTGAATGACTTTAGCGATATTCTTTTCCGCCATTTTACATGGATAGAGCGCGAACTTATAAAAGCCGGAATTGATTACGATTATAACCGTGACAATGTGCCTATAAAGGTGGGTAATTTAAAAATGATTTTAAGCAATATTGCATCAAGATTGAATGAATTAGAATTGATGCTTCCAAATATTCAAAACGAAGCTTTGCGTTTTAGGTTAGAAACAGATTGGGACTATATACGCTTTACAGTAAATACTCTTAAAGATGAAAAGATTACAGCTTTTGATGCAAATAGAACATATAAAGATATAAATCTTTCTCAGGAAGCTGTTGACTCATTTACACTGTTTCTATTCGAAGAGAGTTACAAAGAGTATGAGCTTATTATGATTTACAATTACCTAAAAGCCCATTTTAATGATGATTTTTTGAATAAAATTTTCCAGATTTTGGTGGATGAGAGCTTTTTCCATTTAAAAAGCTTTGGCAATATGATGGCAGAGATGGGAATATTGGCAGTTCCAAGGGTTTTGCATAAATCTCTTTACCAAATAGAGGATGTGGTGCAGTTTTTAAAAGACGGCATAGATGAAGAGCTTGCTGCTAAAGAGCAGTGTAAAACTCTTTCTGAATCTGTTGCTAGAGACAGTGAAGAGCTTTCTAGATTTTTTGATTTTATCAATTATCAAGAGAATTACCATATTGAACTTATGAAAGAGGCCCTGGAGTATTACAGTAAGAAAGGTTCAATTGAGTATTACGATAAAAAGGGGATAAATGGGTAGGCATTTTAGCTCTTTTATCTCTTATGCCTTTGGAAAGTTTGCAGCGAAGAAATTTAGCAAACCTGTTCAGAATTTCATAAATATCTCTTATGTCAAACTGCTGGGGCTTAATATGAGCAACTTTAAAAGCCCTAAAGAGTATAACTCTCTTGTTGCCCTTTTTACCAGGGCATTGGAAAAAGAGCCTCTTATAGATGCCAGAATAAATTCTGTTATTTCTCCTTGCGATGCAATAGTTGTTGCTGCCGGCCAAATTAACCAAAATAGAGCATACCAGATTAAAGGGATGGAGTATAACATAAATGAATTGATAGGTTTAAAAGGGAATGATTATAAAGTTTTGGAGGAGGGTGAGTTTATAAATTTTTATCTATCTCCTAAAGATTACCATAGATACCACTTTCCGTTTGATGTTAAAGTGCTCTCTTTACTCCATATTCCTGGCAAGCTTTTTCCAGTTAATATACCGCTTTTAAAAAAGAAAAAAAATCTCTATCTTGAGAATGAGAGAGTGGTTTTAGAAATTCTTGATAGGTTCGGCCATAAACATTTTATTGTACTTATAGGGGCGCTTAATGTCGGCAAAATAGTTGTAACATTCGAGCCTGCTTTAAAAACAAATATTAATGCAAAAAGGCCGGTTCTTTTTAAATATGAAACTCCAAAAGAGTTTAAAAAAGGAGAGCTTTTCGGATGGTTTGAGATGGGTTCTACAATTGTTGTTTTAAGCCAGAAAAATGCAATTAAATGGTATATTAATGAGAATCAGAAAGTAAATTTTGGCAAAGTAATAGGGGAGCTTAATGACAATTAAAGAGATAGATGAATTTTCGCAGATACGCACAAAAGCCAGAGCTTACTTATGTTATATATTAAGCAGGGCTGTTCCAAACAGGGTGCCTGGCATTGAACTTAAAGATTTAAAAGTGGGTTTAAAAAGTGTTGCAAAAACATTAAAATATGTCGATGCAATGTATATTTTGGATGCAAATGGAAAGCAGGTTATAAATACAATCAGCCTGGACCCTAAATATGCGCGCAAAGGGGTTGGTGAAAACAGAAGCACACGTGCGTATTATTACAGGGTTATACGCGATAAAAAATGTATTTTAACCGACCCTTACCCATCTATTAAAAGCAACAATCTGGTAGTCACATCTGCATATCCGATTTTTGATGAAAACGGCAAACTGATTTACATTTTATGCATCGATATCTCTTTGCAAAATATTTTGCGGATGGTCAGCCGTTCTTCTATAGATGCGTTAAGCGGGAAAGTGGCAAAACTTATATATGCAGCTTTCAGCACTGCTTTGCTTTTTGTAGCTTTAATGCTTTTTGTAAAAGGTATTGTAAGCTTTTTTGATATGGGAATTCATATTGAAGAGGTGGATATAAAAAATGTTTTTGAATCCACAATTTTGCTGACACTCTCTTTAGCGATTTTCGATTTAGTAAAAGCGCTTTACGAAGAGGAAGTTCTGGGAGAGCACAGAAAGCAGCACGAAAGCGATATACACAAAACTATGGTGCGCTTTTTGGGTTCTATTATTATTGCTCTCTCAATAGAAGCGCTGATGCTGGTGTTTAAATTTGCAATTACAGACTCTTCTAAACTGCTTTATGCAGGCGGTCTGATTTTGGCAATTACCGCTCTGATAATCGGTTTGGCAATTTATATATTTGCATTAAATCGGAGCAAAAAATAGTGCTGGCTGTTTTTGATATGGACGGCACGCTGGTTGACAGCTCCACTGTTTTGACAAATGCAATAAATTATGTCAGGGGCAAACTTGGTTTAAAACCGCTGGATTCCAAAACTGTTATAGAACAGATAAACAATCCCCGCTGCAACTTGGCACAATTTTTTTACGGCATTGATAAAATAGAACCGATTCATGAGCGGTGGTTTAAAGAGTATTATACAGCAAACCACGACAGAGAGCTTGTTCTGTTTGACGGCGTGGAAGAGATGCTAAAAGAGTTGAAATCTTTAAAAGTTAAACTGGCAATTGCTACAAATGCCTACAGGCACTCTGCTCTTGAAGCTTTGAAACATTTAAAAATAGACAGATATTTTGACGATATAATCTGCTGGGATGATGTAAAAGAGGGCAAACCCTCACCCGAAATGCTGATAAAACTTATGCAAAGAAACTGCGAAACCCCCAAAACAACGGTTTTTGTAGGCGACAGCGACAGAGATGAACTGGCAGCCAAAGCAGCAGGGGTAAAATTTATCCGCGTAGCATTTGGCGCAGGAAATTCAAAACTTTTAAATTCACCAAAGCAGGTTGCAAAAGAGATAGAAGAGTTTTTTTTGTATAATTATGTAAAAGCTTAGAGCTAAGAGCGTAGAGCGAAAAGGTGCGGCTAACGCCGCGTTTAATATTAGCGGCTTTGCTGCTTAAAAAAAGGCGAAGCCACTTTGTTAGCTCTTGGCTCTAATCTTCACCAAAAAAAGGATAAACCATGTTTGAAAAAAGCAAATTGGCATTTGCAGAAGCTAGCAGATATATTCCAGGCGGTGTTGATTCTCCGGTTCGCGCATTTGGAAGTGTCGGCGGAACACCGCCGTTTATCGAAAGAGGGGAGGGGGCTTACCTTTTTGATATTGACGGCAACAGATATATAGATTTTGTGCAAAGCTGGGGACCTTTAATTTTTGGGCACTGCGACAAAGATATAGAAGAGGCGGTTATCGAAACGGCAAAAAAAGGTTTGAGTTTCGGCGCGCCTACAGAGCTAGAAACCGAGCTGGCAAAAGAGATTGTAACGCTTTTTGACAGCATAGATAAAGTACGCTTTGTAAATTCGGGAACCGAAGCGGTAATGAGCGCATTAAGACTGGCAAGAGGCTTTACAGGCAAAAACGATATTGTTAAATTTGCAGGCTGCTACCACGGGCACAGCGACTCTTTGCTTGTTCAAGCAGGCAGCGGCGCAGCAACATTTGGAACACCAAGCAGCCCCGGCGTGCCTGAAGATTTGACAAAACACACACTTTTGGCAACCTACAACGATTTAGAGAGCGTTAAAAAATGTTTTCAAGAGAGCGGTGATATTGCTTGTGTAATCATAGAGCCGATTGCCGGAAATATGGGGCTTGTGCCTGCAAGCGAAGAGTTTTTAGAAGGCTTAAGAGAGCTTTGTAATGAGCACGGTGCGCTTTTGATTTTTGATGAGGTTATGAGCGGATTTAGGGCAACACTTACAGGCGCGCAGGGAATTACGCAGGTTAAACCCGATTTGGTAACCCTTGGCAAGGTTATAGGAGGCGGTATGCCGGTTGGCGCATTTGGCGGAAGAATTGACATAATGGAAAGGCTCTCTCCCGAAGGACCTGTATATCAGGCAGGAACTTTAAGCGGAAACCCTGTTGCAATGGCGGCAGGCCTTGCAAGTTTAAGAAAACTGAAACACAACCCTGCAATTTATGTAGAGCTTGGCAAAAAAGCAAAACGGCTGATGAAAGGCTTTAAAGCTGCAGCAGATGCAGAAGAGATTCCTTTGGTAACTGAGGTGCGCGGCTCTATGTTTGGGTATTTCTTTAGCGATAAAGAGGTTAAAAATTTTGATGACGCTCTATCTAGCGATACCGAAACATTTGCAAAATTCCACAGCGGAATGTTAAGAAGAGGCATCTATTTGGCATGTTCTGCTTTTGAGACAGGGTTCATAAGCACAGCAATGACAGATGAAATGATAGAAGAGGCTATAATAGCAGCTTATGAAACAATGCGCGAAATCAGAGGATAAAATGGAGCAAGAGCCAAAATATAAAAAAGCTGTCAGTGCAGCAAACGATTTAAGCTTGGGTATCTCTATTGTGGTTGCGGTTGCGATAGGGGTAGGTTTAGGTTATGGAATGCGCAAACTCTTTGGATATGAGTGGCTCTTTTGGCTGGGTGTATTTTGGGGAGTAGGGGGCGCAGTTTTAAATGTTTACAAAGCGTATAAAAAGCAGAAAAAAGAGTTGGATGAATTGGCAAAAGACCCAAAATACGCAAGAAGAACTTACGACAATAGCGATGAAGAGGATGATTATTAGTGTTTATTAGGCTGATTCTGTTTTTAATTGCTGTTGCTTTAATCTGCGTGGGGATTTTGCTGCCATTCTCTTCAAAAGCGCAGCTTATAAGTTTTGTTACAGCTTATGCAAGTTCGGCTCTTGTGATTTTGAGCACATTTAAAAATTACGAAAATATGGTAAAAAGCCGTCTTGATGCCGGAGCTTTCGATATAGACAGCCGCGATACGGTAGATAAAATAGATGACCCTTTTAATCTGTATGATGAAAATGCCCAATTGACACAAATTAACGAAAATAGAAGTATAAAAGATATAATTAAAGAGGAAAAAAAGCTGTTAAAGCAGAACAGAAGAGGGGTATTAAACAGTTTTAAAGATGCCGTCAGAGCTTTTAACCCCTTAAGACTGGGGGCTTACGCCATATTTGTGCTAGCTCTGCTGACACTTATAAAAAGCGGTAATTTAGACAAACTATACTACATACCAACCCTCTTTTTACCCAATTTAACAGCAGTAATCTATTTTACATATTATCAAAAGAGGTTATAAAGTTTATGAGAATATTCAAAAAACCGGGATATTTAATAGTTGCAATAATTATTTTATTTATAATTTACAAACTTTTTATAGATGATTCCAGCTACAGAGAAGAGCTCTCAACAGAAGTAAACACAATTTTAACAGACATAAAACACCAAAACTACTTCTCCCTACAAGAGAGACTAACTCCAAATGCAAAAAAAACAGTATCTATAGAGGATATAGAGAAATTTTGCAAAGATATACATTTGAATGAAAACTTTAAGTTTATACTGAAAAAGTATAATAAAAAAGATAAGTTAGTTAATATTAGTGGAAATATTATTATTCAGAATAAAAAAACCCCACTCGGTTTGACTTTAATAGAAAACAATTCAACGAAGTTTATAAAAAGCTTTAAAATAGGAACAAAAGAGTTAAATAGTAAAAAGATAAACTTTCCTCTGACTGTTAATAAGTTTAACAGCAATAGTGCACTGGTGCAAAAGCACCAAAATTAATATCTTCCTTGTTTAATTTTACCCGGGTAGCTTATAATTCCATAAGTCAGGTTGCCTACGCTTTTAAAACCTTGCTGTTTTAGTATCATTTGCACCTGGTAGCTTCGGCTTCCTGTGTGGCAGTAGATTATTAAATTTTCATCTTTTCTGTGCTGGATTTTGTTAACCCAGTCGTAAAACTGCGAAGTTGGCAAAAGTTCGTCTGTGCCGACAATATGAGCCATTTCATACTCCATAGGTTCGCGCACATCTATGAGGGTAAAGTTTACCATTTTTAACTCTCTTGCTTCAAGCAGCGCTTCTAATTCATCTCCATCGAGCTGCTCTTTATGCACTAGCATTTGGGCTTCTTCTTCGCTTAAGCCTCTAGAGTGGGTATGAACAGCCTCTTCCAGGGCTTTCTCTTTGGCTTTTTGCTCTGCGTATTCTGGTGTGCAGAAAATTCCGCAGTGGCATACACCATTGTTTGGAATTTCATTTTCCAAAGCCGGTTTGCATGGACAGATTCGGTTGTTTGCCTTTTTGCGCTCTTCTTCGGTTTCTCCCTGAACGATAAAACACGGACAGTAGCGTTTGCCATACATAAGCCTGTTTCTGGCAAGCCCCATTGCTACCCCTTCATTAACCTCTTCGTCTGGGTTTTGAACAAAACCGAACTGTTTATTGACTTTTTCCACAAATTTCCATGTTTTTTCTAATTCTGCCTGAAAAATCGGTGAATTTATATCTATATTATTCATAGTTTCATATCCTTGCTTTCAGTTAAATTTATATTTTGGGGCGAATTTTATCTAAAATAATATTAATATGCGGTTATTAAGGCTGCAAAGTCGGCAAAGAAAAGTATAGAAATGGGTGTTGGGTTTGGGAATTGATAATTGAGAATAGATAATTTAAATTCCGTAATCTGTATTCCGTAATCCGAATGTAGGTGCGGCTGTGCCGTACAATTAGTGACAGTGACAGTTGACAGTGATAGTTTGGAGTTATTGTCATTCCTGCGAAAGCGAGACTGCGCAAAAGTCCAAAATATTTGCCTTAATCGTCATTCTGAGCGTAGCGAAGAATCTATTTACTGCCGTTCTATCGAGATTCTTCGCTTCGCTCAGAATGACTGAAATGGGTAATTTTACAGAAATTTTAACTTTTTGCGCACTCTCAAGTGGGAATAACAGAGATAAACTGTCACTATCCACTATCACTTTTCACTATCACTAATTAGCCCATAAAACATAAGCAATTGCGCTTAAGTAAATTACGCCTGCTATGTTTGCAAAAAAGCCTACTTTTGCCATCTCTTTTACTTTAATAACGCGGCTGCTCATAACAATGGCATTTGGCGGAGTGGCAATTGGGAGCATAAAGGCATAACTTGCGGCTATTGTTGTTACCATCATTACTGGCAGCGCATTATCGCCCATGTTTTTTGCAAATTCATAAAAAATTGGAAGTGCAATAGCTGTAAGAGCGGTATTGCTTGTAACCTCTGTTGCAAAACTTACAAAAAGAGCAATAAAAAAGAGCATCCATAAAAGCGGCATATTAGAAATAAAACTCAATTTATGAGCAATATCAGCCGCCAGTCCGGTTTTTGCAAATGCCTTTGCAATTGTAAATCCTGCACCAAATAGAAAAACAATTTCGTAAGGGATATCTCTGCTGTCATCCCAGGTTAAAAAGCCTATTTTTGGCATAAACATCAATAGTCCAAAGCCCAGCAAAATAAGCTTTTCATTTAAACCCAAGCCATGATAATACGGTTTTATAGGTGTATTTACAAGAAGCAGCACAACAAGTGCAGCCAGAATATAAAGCAGCCTTTTTTGAGTGGAGTTTAAAACTGCAGCCTCTTTTAACTCTTCGATTTTTTCATTTTTTACAGACATAGATAGGATAAACGGGACTGTTAAAAGCATCAACAGAGCAACTGGCGCTACTTTTATCATCCACTCGCCAAAAGTCGGTGCTAAAATGTGATGGTCATCTAAAAAGCCAAGCAGAAGCATATTTGGCGGGGTTCCAATTGGGGTTATTATCCCGCCTATGCTTGCACCGTAAGCTATAGCAAGCAGAAAGCGGACTTTTAATTTGGTGTTTTGGGTTAAAAATAGGCCAATTGGCATAAGCATAAGAGTAATTGTTGTGTTTGACAAAATTGAGCTCAAAAGCGCAGAAGTTACCGCCAGGGAGTAAATTATTCCGCGCGGGGTGTTTGGAAAGAGCGATAAAAGCTTATAACTGAAATATTTATGCAAATTGGTTTTTGCAATAGCAATTGCTATCATAAAACCGCCCAAAAATAGGAAAATAATAGATTTGGAGTAGTTTGGCGCAACATCTTTAAGGCTTAAAATATGCAGTGCCGGGAAGAGAATAATCGGAAAAAGCGAAACAACCCCAAGCGCAATAGCCCCATTTGTCCAAAGAGCAACCAGCAAAGCAACTACTCCGATTAAAAGGGCATGTTTTAAAGAAAAGCTTAAAGAAGCCAACGCAAATAGAGCAACACCAATCGCAACTGCACTGATAATACCTTTCATTTTTGTGCCTTTTTTTCTTAAATTATAGCACAAAAAAAGGCTACGGCGTTATTTGTTTTCAAAAACCCCTTGTTCAATTCTGCCGCTGTAATCGACAATTCCGTAAGCTAAATTGCCGACATTTTTAAATCCGTATCTTTTTAGTATCTGTTGCACCTGGTAACTTCTGTTGCCGGTTCTGCAGTAAATTATTAAATTTTTATCTTTTAATTTTTGAATCTCTTCAAACCACTCTTGAAACCGGCTGGTTGGCAAAAGCATATCTGTTGGCACAATATGCGCCATCTCATACTCAAACGGCTCTCTTACATCTATTAAAACAAAGTCGGCCTTGCCTTCCTCCCTTGCTTTAAGAAGCGTTTGCAAATCTTCATCTAAAAGCTGCTCTTTATGCAGAAGGTTTAAAATATTCTCTTTACTTAAGTGAACCATAAATTAGCCTTATAAATTAAACTTATTATTTAGGCTAATTATATCAAAATTATTTAATATCTTTCAATATTTTTACAAATTTTTCCGGCTCAATATACCCTTGTATAAATTTATCTTCTAAAGCGCTGCCATTACTGTCAAAAAGAAGAATATTTGGAGCGCCGAATATTTTAAAGTGGTTCATAATCTCCTGGTCATCTTTGGTATAATTTGTAATATCCAGTTTTATAAATTTAAAGCGCTTTAACTCTTTTTGAACTTTGCTGCTAGGGAAAGTTTTTGTAGCAAGCTCTGTGCAAGCGGCGCAGTTTTCTTTGCCGATATCTATCACTACAGGTTTGCCGGCGCTTTTAATCTCTTTTAAAAGTTCATTTAGCGTATAACTTTTTGCACTCTCTTCTTTGGCTGTGGTTTTTGCTTTAACCCCAATAAACGGCTCTAGCGGATTTAAAACAGATTTTGCGCCAGCAACAGCGCCGATAAAAACAAGTGAACCGTAAAGCAGCATTACAAAAAGCGCGGTTTTAAACACACCTGCAAAACCTTTTGTGTTTTGCGGGCTAAACACTCCAAAAAATATTGCCGCGCCAATAAGCAAAAACGAAAATAGATACATAAAAAGCGTATTGCTAATAACTCCGCGCGATATGTAAAGCGCCATTAAAAGCATTAAAAAGCCGAAAAATTTCGATACACTCTCCATCCATCCGCCAGGCTTTGGAACAAATTTTCCAGCTCCGATTCCAACAAGCAAAAGAGGAACCCCGGCGCCAATGCCCATAACAAACAGTGCCAGCCCTCCAAGAAGCGCATCGCCGGTAATTGAAATAAATATTATAGCCCCGCTAATAACAGGAGCTGTGCAAGCGCCAACAATTAGGGCAGAAATTGCACCCATAACAACGGTTCCAAAATACCCTTTACCCTCTGCTGAATTGCTAATTTTATTAAGCTTGCTTTGCCAGCTTGAAGGCAGAGCCATCTCAAAATATCCAAAAAGCGAAAAAGCCAGGGCTATAAAAATAAGCGCAACCGGAATAATAACCCAAGGATTGTTTGCATTTGCCTGCAAATCAAAATTTAAAAGCCCGGCAACAACACCGATAACCGCATAAGTAAAAGACATTGCAAGCACATAAACAAGCGAAATTGCAAAAGATGCCCCCTTGCCTAATCCGCCATCTTTTTTGCCCGCCTGCTGGATAATTATAGAGCTTAAAATCGGCACCATAGGCAAAATGCAAGGGGTCAGCGCCATTAACAGCCCGACAATAAAAAATAAAAGCAGGATAAAAAGAACCCCCTCGTTTTTTAAAGCCTGGGCAATCTGCTTGCTGTTGCCGTCTTTTGCTAGTTTAGAGAGCTTGCCAAAAAAGCTTTCACTCTTTTGGCTTTTATTTTTTTTGCTGTCTGCAGCGGCGGCGCTTTTGCCGGTTAAATTAAATGTGTAAGTTTGCGGAGCGTAACATATACCGCTGTCTGAACACCCAACAAGCTTAACCTCCAGGGTGTATGCGCCGTTTATTCCAATTTGAGAATTAGGTATTGAAATTTTTACCTCTTTTTCATACCCTTCCTCGCCGCCGACATCTTTGCCTTTTGGCAAAGCTGGATGCAACTCTTTTTTTTGCGGTTTTGTGATAGTAAATTTTAATTTATTTTTGTAAATATGTATCTTTTCGCCAAGCTTAATGTCTATCTCTACACCGCCTTTGGCACTTTTTGCGCTTACTTTAAACGCCTCTTGCGGGGTTAAAAATTTTTGCTGTTTTGGCAGGTTAAAAGAGCCAAAACCGCCAAAAAGAGATGAAGCCAAGAGTATAAATATCAAAACTAATTTTTTCATTTTATCCCTTTTTAAGTTTATAAAAGTATATTCTGGGTGAGAATTTATATGTAACTATAACAAAGAATTATTAATAAAAGGTAACAAAAATGGCAAACAGATTAATTAACGAAGAGTCTCCTTACCTTATGCAGCATGCGCACAACCCCGTTGATTGGTTTCCATGGGGACCAGAAGCGCTAAACAGGGCGCAAAAAGAGAATAAACCGATTTTTTTAAGCATTGGTTATAGCAGTTGCCACTGGTGCCATGTTATGGAAAAAGAGTCTTTCGAAGATAAAGAGACGGCAAAGATTTTAAATGAGCATTTTATCAGTATAAAAGTAGATAAAGAGGAGCGCCCCGATATAGATAAGCATTTTCAGGAAGTTTTTGTAAAAATGAATAGAAAACCGGGCGGCTGGCCTCTTTCTATTTTTTTAACACCCGATTTAAAGCCGTTTTATTCTGCTACATATATTCCGCCAGAGCCAAGATACGGGATAATAGGCTTTAAAGATTTGCTAAATACCATTATTGGGAGTTACCAAAAAGATCCTGCGCTTCTGGCAAGAAAAGGGCAGGATGTTTTAGAAGCGCTTAAACCAAAAAGCAAAATTGAAGCCACTAAACTAACCCCGGCGCTTATAGATACAGCTGCAAAGCAGATTAAAACTATTTACGATAAAGAGTGGGGCGGTTTTGGGGATGCGCCAAAATTTCCAAGCTCTTATGTTTTAAACCTGGCAATGAATCTGTATAAATTAAATAGAGACGAAGAGTTAAAAGAGATTGTAACAAAAACACTTGACAGTATGCTTTTGGGCGGTATTTACGATATAGTTGAGGGGGGATTTTGCAGATACAGCACCGATAGAATCTGGCTTGTGCCCCATTTTGAAAAGATGACTTACGATAACGCTTTAATGAGTTACACTCTTTTAAGGGCGCATAGAATTTTTAAGATAGAGCGCTACCGGGAGATAGCGGTTGAAATTTTGCAATTTATGCTTAAAAAGATGTCTAAAGAGGGGCTTTTTTTCAGTGCCAGCGATGCAGACAGCGAAGGGGGCGAAGGGGCATATTTTGTTTACGGTTACAATGAAGCAAAAGAGGCATTTAAAAAGTATGGTTTGAGCGAAGAGCTGCTTTACGATTTTGGAATAACTCAAAGGGGAAATTTCGAAGGAAAATCGATTGTAAGGCTATCTTCTTTGGATTTAAGAGATAAAGAGTTTTTTAAAACAGCAAAAGAGGCGCTGCTGGAGATTAGAAAAAAAAGAGAGTATCCGTTTGTAGATAAAAAGGTTATTACATCCTGGAATGCTATGATGATTGCATCTTTGTTTGAAGCCGCAAAAACAGAGCCTCAATTTTTGGAAATTGCAAAAAAAAGCCTTGCAGCATTAGAGAGTAAAATGGTTGAAGGGGTTAATGTTTTTCATAGCGCCCTAATAACAAACCGCCCAAAAGTTGAAGGCTTTTTAGAAGATTACGCATGGCTGGTTTATGTTTATATTCAAAGCTACAACTTAACCCTTGATGAGATGGAGCTTATTAAAGCGCTTAATTTGGTAAATGAAGCGATAAAAAGATTTTACCGTAACGGTTTTTGGATTGTCGGCAATAAAGAGTTTAAAAATTTCGCTGAAAATTACGACACCTCTTACCCATCTTCTGTTGCAGTAATGGCTCATAATCTGCTAACGCTGCGCTCTTTGGCAGAACCGGTTTATGAAAAATTTGCATTTAAAACCCTGGAGGTTAACTCTTATGACATTATGCGCCAGCCAATCTCCAGCCCCACACTTGCAGATGCGGCTATTAGATACATTAAAGATGACAATATCATAAAATCAAACAAAAAGGCGCTTGAAGAGATTAAAAATTTAGAATTTGCCTACCCATATACCCTGTTTAAAACAACCCCGGGCGGAACTTACGAAGTGTGCACAAACCGCGCCTGCTTTGCAAATGCTAAAAGCAAAGAGGAGCTTATAGAGAGTTTAAAAATTTTTTAATTACAATGGTTACCGTAAATTGCCAGCTTTAGCTTTTTATGATATAATCTCGAAATTTTAGTGTAAGGATAGGTTATGAGCTGGAGCCCAGATTCTTGGAGAAATTTTCCGATAAAACAGCAGCCGGAATATAAAGATAAAGAATTATTAAAAAAGGTAGAAGAGGAATTAAAAAGATACCCGCCGCTTATTTTTGCAGGCGAGGCTAGAAATTTAAAAGAGCAGCTTGCAAAAGCGGGACGCGGAGAGGCTTTTATTGTGCAAGGAGGCGATTGTGCCGAAAGTTTTAACGCATTTAATGCAGATGTTATAAAAAACCTTTTTAAACTTATTTTGCAAATGTCGGTTGTGGTAGCATACTCTAGCGGCAAAAGCGTGGTTAAAATCGGGCGTGTTGCGGGACAGTTTGCAAAACCAAGAAGCAGTGATTTTGAAGAGCGAAACGGGATAAAACTGCCTAGTTATCGCGGAGACATCATAAACAGTATCGAATTTAACGAAAAAGCAAGAGAAGCAGACCCGTTTAGAATGTTAAGGGCTTACAACCAGTCTGCGGCAACTATGAACCTGCTTAGGGCATTTTCGCGCGGAGGTTTGGCAGATTTAACGCAAGTGCACAGATGGAATTTAGATTTTATCAAAAACCATCCAATCGGGCAGAAATATGAAGAGATCAGCTGCCAAATCGATAAAGCGATGAATTTTTTAAAAGCGGCGGGGCTTACGCCAAAAAATACGCCGCAGCTTAAACAGACAACACTTTTTACTTCGCACGAAGCGCTTCTTTTAAATTACGAAGAGGCGTTAACAAGAGTCGACAGTATTACAGGTAACTGGTATAACACTTCTGCCCACATGCTCTGGATAGGTGATAGAACACGCGATCTAAATGGGGCTCATGTTGAGTATTTCAGGGGAATTCATAACCCTATTGGGTGTAAAGTCGGACCTTCAATGCAGACTGATGAATTAATTGAGTTGGTTAAAACTTTAAATCCGCAAAATGAAGAAGGCAAACTAAACCTGATTGTGAGAATGGGTGCCAATAAAATAGAAAAACTTTTCCCTCCGCTTTTAAAAGCTGTTACAGATGCCAAGTTGAATGTTGTCTGGACAATTGACCCGATGCACGGAAATGTTGAAAAAAGTTCAACAGGTTTTAAAACAAGAGAGTTTGATAATATTCTTTCTGAAGTAAAAAGCTTTTTTAAAATACATAAAGAGTATGGTACAGTGGCAGCTGGCGTGCACTTGGAGATGACAGGAGAAAATGTGACAGAGTGTACAGGAAGTGCAAGCTGCCATATTACTGTTGATGATTTATCAAGCAGATACCATACACAGTGCGACCCGCGCTTAAATGCCAATCAGGCTTTGGAGTTGGCATTTATGATTTCAGAAAACTTTTAAAGCGGGTCAAAAGCTGGCGTAGCCAAAATTAGGTTAAAAGTTACGCCTCTATTTTTTAGAATTTTTAGCAAACTTAGAGATATAAACAGATAATTTTTTTATCTCTTCATCGCTTAATGAAATTACTTGCCCTTTCATTACGCCGCCCATTCCATGTTTGTTTCTTAAACCGGCTTTATATCCTTTTAAAGCATTTTCAATTTTGGCAGCATCCCAGTTGGCAATTATATCTGATTTTCCTAAAGCTTTTTTCTCTGCTTGTTTTCCATGGCATGTGATGCATTTATTGTATAAATCTTTGGGTTTTATATCTCTTTTATTGGCCACAGCCGGTTCTGCACTATTAAGAAACGAAAAAATAACTGCCAATAACAGGAATAAATTTTTCACAAGCTTCTCCTTGTTATTTATTTGCTATTTTACCATTTTTAGTGTGAATTTAAAGTGAAAACTATTTTAAATTTCCAATTACTTTATATTTCTCCCAATAGATATTAAGCATTTTTTTTAATTCACTGTCGCTTAATTTTACCGGTTTTAGAGGCAAATATTTTTTTACGAACTCTTCATCCATAACAGAATTTAAGTATATTGGATTTTTGCAGTAATAAAAAAGAGCGGTTTTAAAGTTTTTTTCTCCTCCATAAACCAGTAAAGCATTCATAAAAGTTTTTCTTAAATCGACATCTTTTGCTTTGTGGCATGATACACAAGCGGTATTAAAATTTGCAAATGAGAAAACTGTAAGTGTAAATGCAGCCAATATTTTTTTTACCATTTTATAATAACCTTTGTTCCTTTATTTTCTTGAGATTCTATGTCAATTTTTAAATTATGAATATCTATAATCTGTTTTACAATGCTTAAACCAATGCCAAACCCGCCTTCGCTGGAGTTAAACCTGGCATATCTGTTAAAAATTTTATTTAAATCTTCTTTTTTAATGCCTATCCCGCTGTCTTCTATAATTAAACGGCTATTTTGAATAGTTATCGATAGTTTTCCTCCTACTTTATTGTATTTAATTGCATTAGAAATCAAGTTGTCAACTACTCTTGATATCAATTTAACATCTGCAGTTACATAAAAATCGCTTAAATTAAGTTCTGTTTTTATCTTTTTAGATTCTATTAACAAAGAGAAATACTCAACCCTCTCTTTAATTAACTCTTTTAAATTAAACTTTTTAAATTCAGGTTTTTTATTTTGCTCAAGAGTGATAAATTTTAAATCTTTGTAAATGCTTTCTAAAGTTCTGGAAGCAATTTTAACTCTGTTTAAAATTTTTCTTTCTCTATCTTTTAAATTCTCTGTATTTACCATTTCTATATTTGTATTGATAATGCTTATAGGAGTATTTATCTCATGGGTTGTATCTTTAATAAATTTATCTAACAGTTCAATAGATTCCTGCATAGGTTTTACGAAAAGTTTTGCTAAATATATTCCCAAAATAAACAGAACAACAAGTGCAACTGTCGCAAAAATAAAAATCTTTTTATAAATTCTTTTTACAAAGAAAGGATTTTTAGGAATTTCTATAAATAGATATTTTGCGCCTAAATAGTAATCGCTTAATATAGAAAGGTAAATTACATATTTTTTTGTAAAATATAAAGATTTAGAAAAATCAATTTTATTGCTTTTCATTGTAGAGAAAATTTCTGTGTACTCCAAATCGTAAATTGCACTGTTATAGCGGTCATCGCGCGGATATTTGTTATATTTTGGGAAATGGTTGTGAAGCCACTTTAACCTTCTTGTCTGAAGTATAGCAAACTCTTGCATAATGGTTTTATACTCTAAATTTATCCTGTCTATATTTATTTTATAATAAATAACAGAAGCAGAAATTATAACCAGCAGTATCAAAAAAGTATAAACCGACAAAAACCGTATTAGAGCACTGTTTAAACTACTTTTCAATGTAACGGTATCCTCTCTTTTTAATGCTCTCTATCCTCTCTTTTCCTAAAATCTTGCGCAGATTTTTTATATATGTTCTTAAAGAGCTGTCGCTTGGTGTCTCATCATAGCTCCATAATTCATTAAATATATACTCATGGCTAATGACTTCATTTTTTTTAGAAATAAAAATCTCTAACAGTTTTGCTTCTTTATTGCTTAATTTATGTTTTTTGCCATTTACTAAAAGTTCTCCGCTGCTTACAATAAAATCTGTTGAGTCATCTATTTTTACTGTTGTGCTGTTTTTGTTGTGTCTTTTTAAAACAGCATCTATTCTGATTTTTAACTCTTTTAAAGAGAAAGGTTTTTTTATATAATCTTCCGCCCCGATATTAAAACCTTTTTCTAAATCTTCCAATCCGTCCCTGGCGGTAATAAATATAACAGGTGTTGTAACACCGAACGATTTTACCGATTTTAAAAGATTAAAGCCGTCCAGGTTAGGAACGTTTACATCTAAAAGAATTAAATCATACCGTTTTTCATAAAGTTTTGACTCTGCTTCTAATCCGTCTGTTTCAGAATCTACTGTAAAACCGTTATCTTCTAAAAAATCAACCAGGGTCTCATTTAAAATTGGATCATCTTCGAGTAAAAAAATTTTGTTTGACAAAATTAAACCTTTAATTTTTTATAATTATACAATAAATTACAGATATCTTCTAGCTAAATTTACAATATGCTCATAAGGCAGCGCTCCTGATACTCTATCTACTTCTGTTCCATTTTTAAAAACAATTATTGTAGGAATCGATCTAATACCATACTGCTGACTTAAATAAGGACTCTCTTCGGTATTTACTTTTACAAATTGAACTTTAGGTGCAAGTTCACGGCTTGCTTTTTCAAAATTTGGCGCCATCATTCTGCAAGGTCCGCACCACGGCGCCCAGAAGTCCACTATAACTGGTGCTGTTGAGTTTTGGATAATATGGTTAAAATTGCTATCATTTGCTTCAATAATTTTTCCATTTAACAAAGATTCACCGCAATATCCGCACTTTGCTTTTGTATAACTCTCTTTTAAAGGCAGTCTGTTGACTTTTTTACAGTTAGGACAGACAAAATTGAAGTTACTCATAGGCATATCCTTTTTTTAGTTGGATTATACCTTAAATATTGAAAGATTTTTGGAACTTAAGTAGCATAAAGCCGCTTATTATGCGGCTTTTTTATCTTTAGGTTTTTTATCTTTTTTATCTTTAGGTTTTTTATCTTTTAACTTATCTTTTTTATCTTTTGTTTTATTGTCATCTTTTTTTGGCTTATTGCTTTTAGGTTTCTTGTCTTTGCCTTTTTTAGATTTGCCGCCTTTAGACTCTTCCCCGTTTTTAACATCTTTTAAGATATTTTCGGCAATCACTTCACCAATGCCTTTTACCTGCATTAAATCATCTTTAGTTTTGATTTTATGTTTTTTTCTATATTCAATAATAGCATTGGCTTTAGCCTCCCCAACGCCTTTAATCTTCATTAACTCTTCTTTAGAAGCGGTTTGAGGATTTAAACCAAACAGCAACCCGAAACTTAAAACAGCAAAAAATAAGATTTTTTTCATTGCACGATCCTTTCAATATGAAATATAGTTATTATTATATAAAAAGAAATTTAATTTTTGGTATTATATTGCACAATTACAACTTTTCTAAAACTTTAAAAGCTTGGTAATGCTCTTTTACATCGTGGCAGCGTATTATGCTTGCACCCCGTTCGACTGCTTTGGCGTGGATTATTAAAGTTCCTGGCAGTCGCTCTTGGATTTGAGAAGGGGTTATCATATCTATCATAGATTTTCGGCTTGCTCCTATTAGAAGTTCGCAGCCAAAGTGCGTAAAGTGGCGGTGCGATTTTAAAAGAGCTAGGTTGTGCTCGAGTGTTTTGCCAAAACCTATGCCTACATCCAAAATTATATTTTCTCTAGAAAGGCCCAGATTTTCGCACTTTTTTATCTGTCTGGCAAAAAAGCTGTCAACTTCGTTTACAACATCTTCATAGTGCGGGTTTTTCTGCATGTTCTCCGGCGTTCCTTGCATGTGCATTATACAAAGTTTTGCACTGTAAGAAGCAGCCAGTTGTATAATCCTCTCATCCCTTGCGCCTGTTATATCATTTACAATATTAAAACCGCTTTCAAGCGCCATTTCTATTACGGCAGGGGTGTAAGAGTCTATGCTAAAATCAATTTTTTCATAAAGTTTTTGGCGCTTTATCTCATTTAATATATCTTTAATGCGGTTTAACTCCTCTTCTTGGCTTACCGCTTTTGAGCCTGGGCGGCTGGAGACTGCGCCGATATCTATAATATCCGCCCCATCTGCTGCCATCTGCTCTATTTTAGCAATCGCTTCAGCGCCCAAAAACCTGCTGCCGCTGTAAAAGCTGTCGCTGTTTGCATTAATTACACCCATAATTTTGAGTTTAAACTTTTTAGCAACCAGCAGGCTCTCTAAAATCTTTGCAACTTTTTTAAGCCCAAACGGCTGTGCTTTTTCTTTTTTTGCCAAACGCGCAAGCTGCCGCTTTGTGCCAAAAAGCAGGCAGTCGTAACTCTCTTTTTCGCACAATATAACCCCGCTTGGGACTGCAAGTTCCGCTCCTACGCTTAAAGCATCCTGTTTTAAAATATTTACTGCAGGAGTTTTTAAATTTTTAATTTTTAAAAAAAGCATATCGGCTTTCTCTGCCATTATTTTTGCCCCGCTTATATCGGCTCCAAGCTTTAAAAAATACTCTTTTGCATCTTCTGGTTTGGCTATTTCATAAGCTGTCATCTTTTTGCCTTTCTTTTCTTAGCTAAAAGTTTAAGCAAAACAGCAGTTAATGTAAAATCTGCCGGAGAGCCCACATCCAGCGCTTTTCTGGCATTTTTAAACATATCCAGCGCAGAATCGTCCAAATCAAAAGCTCCGCTAAAAATTGCCTCTTTGGCAATCTGCTCAATTAAATATGTCGCCTCTTTGGGCTTTAGCCTCTTATTCTCTTGTATAAAATTGTAAACCGCTTCAAGGGTTAAATTGTTAAAATCAAGCCCAAAATCTGCGGTTTCTGTTTCATTTTTCAGCACATTTACCGGAAGCCTAGATTTAATTGTCGGAAGAAGTGAAGATTTAGAAGGGGTGATTAAAATAAACTCTTTATTTTTTGGCGGCTCTTCAATTATTTTTAAAAGCCTGTTTTGCACAACATCGCTAAACTGTTTTGTTGCAAGGCAGAGATAGATTTTGTTTTGCGAAGCCAGGTAAGCTTTTGCAATAACTTCGTTTGCATCGCTAACTTTAAAATTCTCTTCTTCTTTTATAAAAAGCTCAAAAGCGCTATCTTTTGGCGCTGCCTCTTTTAGCATCTCTATAGCGCCTTCAAAATCATCGGTAATTAAAACCTGGCTTACGGGCTCTATTTTCAAAGCTCTGTCTCTCCAATCAGCGCTGCATCTAAAGCGGCATCAAAAAGCCTGAAGGCTTGAATAAGTTTAATATCTATCAGCGGGTCGTTTCCGTTTAAACTAAAAAGCCCCTCAATCTCTCTGTTAAGCCGCCATATAAGGCTGCTTTTATCCTGTTCAATATATTCATAATGTTTATGTTCTCCGCGCCCGATATACCAAAAAAGGTAACCGTTTACAAAAGAGATATCGAGCATATCATAAAGAAAATCAAGCTCGTTGGCATCCTGAAGGTTGTAAGCAGCCGGGAAGATACCGTCTATATTGTATATCGGAATAAAGGGCCTGTTTTTATCGAGCCTGTTTATTCTGTCTAATATATAGTCGCTAAACCATTTAAATTCTCTGTCTGTTACTATAATTACACTGTAACCGTCTAAAATTTTCTTAATTGCACTCTGAACCTGCGGTATCCAGTTAAAACGGAGCTCTTCCATCCAGCTAAAACATGAGCCCTCATCCCTTATCGCTTTTAGAGTCCAATCTTTAAAATCCATTACTCACCCAATCCGAACGCTTCGTGCAAAACCCTTACAGCCAGTTCTCCAAACTTTTCATCTATAATCATAGAAACCTTAATTTCGCTTGTAGAGATCATCTCTATATTTATATTGTTTTTTGCAAGTGCTTCAAACGCTTTTGCGGCAACTCCGCTGTGGCTTTTCATCCCTACGCCTACAATTGAAACTTTTGCCACATTTTCATCGTAATCGCTTGAGCCAAACTCCTCTTTAAAGCTGTCCATAACTTTTTTGGCTCTCTCAAGTTCGCTCTGAGGCACTGTAAAGCCCAGGTTTGTTGTGCCGTTTTCGCTGGCGTTTTGGATAATCATATCTATATTTATATTTTCATCCGCCAGTTTGTTAAAAATTTCTGCCGCAATTCCCGGGCGGTCTTTAACATCTCTTAAAGATACTCTAGCCTGGTTTTTATCCAGTGCCACACCGCTTACTAAAACCTCTTCCATATTTTCTCCTTTATCTGCTATTACTGTTCCATCGCCGTCGCTGAAACTGCTTTTTGCAATAATTTTTACACCCATTTTTTTTGCAAGTTCCACGGAGCGGTTCTGCAGCACTTTTGCCCCCAGGCTTGAGAGTTCCAGCATCTCATCATAAGAGATAAAATCAAGCTTTTTAGCTTTTGGCTCAATTCTTGGGTCTGTTGTATAAATTCCGTCCACATCGCTGTAAATTTCGCACGCATCGGCATTTAGCGCACCTGCAAGCGCAACTGCGCTCAAATCGCTTCCGCCGCGCCCCAGGGTTGTTACTTCGCCGTCATTGTTAATACCCTGAAAACCTGCAACAATAACAATATTGCCGTCATTTATTTCGTTGCGGAGTCTTTGGGTGTTAATAGATTCAATTCTGGCATAAGTGTGGGCATTGTCTGTTTTAATTCCCGCCTGTCTTCCGGTAAGTGCAATGGTTTTATACCCCATTTCGTTTAAAGCAATTGCCAGCAGTGCCGCCGTTACACGCTCGCCTGAGCTTAAAAGCATATCCATCTCTCTTTTGCTCGGCGTTTTAGAAAAATGGTGCGCATACTCAATTAACTTGTTTGTCTCGCCGCTCATTGCAGAGACAACAATAACTAAATCTTTTCCTTCGTCCCTTGCTTTAGCAACTCTTTTTGCCACATTTTCAATACGCTCTAAAGAGCCGACACTGGTTCCGCCATATTTTTGAACAACAAGCATTAAATAAAACCTTTCTTTTTGAAGTACTCAATAACCCTTTTGTAGGCTCTCCGTTTCATATAAAGAGCTTTTTTAAAGAGTTCGGTTTCTGTTACAAAGATAAAATCTTCAAACTCCGGCGCATTTTCATAATTTAAATTAATTATTGCCTCTTTTTTCAGCCTAACCAAAAAATATTTCTGGTTTTGCCCTTTGTATGGATATTTTTTATCGCTTTTACTGTTTGGAAAATCGTAACTTATCCATTCTGGGAATTCAGCTAAAATTTCAACATCATTTGTGCCGATTTCTTCTTTTAACTCTCTTAAAAGCGCTTCTTGAGGGCTTTCGCCTTCATTAATCCCACCTTGCGGAAACTGCCAGGCTCTTCTTATTCCTTTTCTTTTTGCTAAAAAAAACTTTCTGTCGTTTTCAAAATCTGGCGACAAAACAATTGCTGCAACATTGGGGCGATACTCACTACTATTTTTACTCATAGTTTACCCCTAATAAATACATTAATAAAAACCTGTTAGAATTTTATCTAAAAAGCTATTAGATAATTCTTTGACATTTTAGCAAAAATTTTAATATTTAGGGCAAATTTATTAAGGTTTGAAATGCTTTTATATATACATATTCCATTTTGTGACTCTAAGTGCTACTACTGTTCTTTTAATTCATTTATAAATTTTCATGATGAAATTCCAAATTATATGAATGCATTAAAAAGACAGCTGCTGTGGGATTTAAAGCGTTTTAATGTGAAAAAAATTGAAACAGTTTTCATTGGCGGCGGGACTCCTTCGTGTGTAAAACCGAAGTTTTACGAAGAGATTTTTAAAACCTTTTTGCCTTATCTTGAAAAAAATGCCGAAATTACCGCCGAAGCCAATCCAAACTCTGCCTCTTTTGAGTGGCTTCAAGATATGAAAACGTTAGGGGTAAACAGAATAAGTTTTGGGGTGCAGAGTTTCAATGATAAAAAGTTAAAAGCGCTAAACCGCGCGCACACTGCCAAAGAGGCGGTAAAAGCTGTAGAAAATGCTGAAAAAACCGGAATAAAAAATATATCTATAGATATAATTTACGACTTTTACCTTGACAGCAAGGATCTGCTGCTTAAAGATGTAAAAACAGCCTCTGTTTTGCCTGTAAACCACCTCTCGGCTTATGAATTAACAATTGAGCGCGGAACACTTTTTAGCCAAACTCCAAATGTTAAAAAAGAGAGTGAAGAGTTTGGATACTTTTTTAGGGAGAGTGTCGAAGCTATCGGATTAAAACAGTACGAAGTTTCAAACTACGGCAGATATAAAAGCCGTCACAATTTAGGATACTGGCAGCATAAAAATTATCTTGGAATTGGCGCCGGGGCTGTCGGCTTTATAGATAGCTTTAGATACTACCCGCATACAAATATCCAAAAATATATTAAAGAGCCGCTTTTTGCCAAAACAGAAAAATTAACCCCAAATGAGCTTTTGACAGAAAAGATATTTTTAGGCTTGCGCTCAAGCGTGGGAGTAAAAAAAGAGATATTAACCCCAAAAATGCTCCAAAACGCCCGGCTTTTAGAAAAAGAGGGGAAACTCCTCTGTAAAAACGGCACATTTTACAATAAAGAATACTTTTTAAGCGACGAACTGGCGCTGTTTATTATGGGGTAGTTCTGTATTTTAGCCATAATTGGATACAATAAAACAAAAATTTCAGGGATATAGATGTTTGGGCTTGGATTTACCGAGATAATTTTAATAGCCATTGTTGCTCTGCTTTTTATCGGGCCGGATAAGCTGCCTGATACAATGCGCCAGATAGCCAGGACTTTTGGGAAGATAAAGCGCGCTTTTGAAGATACAAAAAGCACAATTCAGCAAGAGCTCAATATAGAAGAGCTCCGCCAGGAAGCGCTTGCTTACCGCCGCGAAATAGAGAAGGCAAAAGAGGATTTAAGCGCTTTTAAAAATGTTGCAAACAAAGAGGTAAACGAAATAAAAAAAGCGGCTGCGCTAGAGAGTTTTGAGCCAAAAGATATAAATGACGATATTGACCTTTGGGATGAACTTGAAGAGGCGGAAAAAGAGTTTGAAGAGTTAGAAAGAGATAAACCTAAAAAAAAGCCGGCAAAAGCTCCGGATCCTTATGCAAAAAGCAATCATGAAGAGCAGATAGAGAAACTTAAAGCCCAAAATGAAGAGTCCTCTCAAGAGGATAGCCAAGAAGAGCCCCAGACATTGCAGTTTAAACATTTAAAATCTCAAGGATAGCATGTGTTTGAGGATATTAAACCCCATTTGGCTGAGTTAAGAACAAGACTGTTTATTTCGGTGCTGGCTCTTGTTGCCGGTTTTGTAATCTCTTTTATTTTTTATAAACCGATTTTAGACTGGGTTACTTCGCCTTTAGAGAGCGCATTGACTCAGGTTAATAAAAAGGTTCAAAAGACAAAAGAGGGCAAATGGAATATTGTAAATAAAGATGCGAATTTTACAACTGTTGAGGCAAACAGATCCCTGGCAGAGATTGCAATAGCAAATGCGAATAAAATTTTAGAAAATAACAGCTCCACCCAGACAGAAAAAACGCTTGCCAAGTCTGTAATAAGCCTGGCTCAAGAGATACAAAAGCAGGCATTAAAGTTAAATAGCGCCGGCGGCGCGGTCGGCTGGGGGAGTGTTACAACCAACCAGATAGGCGGGGTTTTTATGGTTGCGCTTAAGGTTTCGCTCTATGCAGCTATTTTCTTTGCCCTTCCTATAATTCTTTGGCAAGGGTGGCTTTTTGTAGCTCCAGGGCTTTATGAGAATGAAAAAAAGATGGCGTTGCCGTTTTTAATCGGTGTTACGGTAATGTTTATTGTGGGTGTTCTTTTTGCTTACTATGTTGTTACACCGTTTGGATTCCAATTTTTAATTACTTTTGGAGCTTTTCTTTATACGCCATTAATTAATATAGAAGATTATATCGGCTTTTTTGCAAAAATCCTGTTTGGCTTTGGAATAGCATTCGAGCTGCCTATGATTGTCTATTTCCTGGCATCAATCAGGTTAATTACCGAAAAAACGCTGCTGGATTTCTTTAGGTATGCGATAGTAATTATTTTTATAGTTGCTGCGCTTTTAACGCCGCCTGATGTATTAACACAAATGCTTATGGCTGCGCCGCTTATTTTGCTTTACGGCGCTTCTATTTTAGTTGCAAAAATTGTAAACCCTTATGAGCCTAAAGAGAAGGAAGATAAACCAAAAGAAGAGCAAAAGCTGCTGAAAAATGAATAGTCTAGACCTTTTAACCGACTCTTACGATTATAATTTGCCAAAAGAGCTTATAGCAACTTCGCCGGCGCGTCCAGCTGACAGCGCCAGGCTTTTGGTTTACAATAGAAAAACCGATACCGTAACCCATACGGTTTTTAGGGAGATTTTAAACTTTATTCCAAAAGAGTGCGCTATTTTTTTAAACGATACAAAAGTTATAAAAGCGCGGATTTTTGGCAAAAAGAGCAGCGGCGGCAAAATTGAGATGCTGGTTGTAAAACCCCTGCCCGATAAACGCTTTATAGTTATGATAAAGGGGCGTGTAAAAGAGCAGACTCAGATTGAGTTTGATATGAATTTAACAGCTAAAGTTGTTGCTTTAAATGAAGACGGCAGCCGTATTGCGGAGTTTTTTTTTAAAAACAGACAGATAGATTTTGATGAACTTATCGAAATTTTAGAAAAAATCGGGCACATTCCGCTGCCGCCTTATATGAACCGAGAAGATAAAAAAGAGGATGAGATTGATTACCAGACCCTTTTTGCCAAAAAGAGCGGTTCTGTTGCAGCGCCTACGGCATCTTTGCATTTTACTCCCGAACTTTTAGAAAAGATGAAAAAAGAGTATGAAACCTGCACTTTGACACTGCATGTGGGTGCGGGGACTTTTAAACCGGTTGATGCAAAAGAGATTTTAAAGCACCAGATGCATTCAGAATATTATAATATACCAAAAGATGCGGCAAAAATAATAGAGAGCCCGCAAAAAATTTTAGCTGTTGGCACAACAGTTACCAGAACAGTAGAGTTTTACGCCCGCACAAAGCGTTTAAGCGGAGAGTGCGACCTCTTTTTGCACCCTCACAACAAGCCGGTTCGGGTTAATCATCTGCTGACCAATTTTCATTTGCCAAAAAGCACATTAATTATGCTTGTCAGCGCCTTTTTAGGCAGAGATAAAACTTTAAAATTGTATAATGAGGCAATTAAAAAAAGATACAGGTTTTACAGTTACGGCGATGCGATGTTAATAATTTAAAGGTAATAAAATGGGAGTAAGCGAGCATTTAGAAACCAATATGCTTTTTGATCCTAGCAATTATATTTTGCATATTGCAATAGTTCTTATAGCAGTTACGCTGATATGGTCACTTGTGCGTGAAATGAAAAAGCCTTTAAAAGACCCAAATGAAGATAAAGATACAAAGAGGATAAATGATATACTTAAAGATTAGATATGCGATTTTAGCTTTTTTGCTTTTTATTATTAGCGGCTGTTCAACATCGGGGTACGACTATACAATACATAAGCCAAAAGTCCGGTTTAAACCTTCTCTAAGTGCTTTAGACAGGTTAAACCGTGAAGCGCTTGGCAGAAAATATGTATGGGCAGAAGAGGGTCCTTACTGCTATGACTGTTCCGGGCTTACATATTACAATTTCGGTTCTATGGGTATAGAGATTCCGCGTGTTGCAGATGCACAGTTTAGAAACGGTATACCGGTTCCCAGAGACCAGCTGCAAAAAGGTGATTTGGTATTTTTTGGCAATGGATACAGGGCAAACCATGTTGGCATTTATATAGGAGACGGAAAATTTGAACATGCAAGCAGCGCTAAAAAAAGAGTTATAATAAGCTCTTTGGATAAGCCGTATTACAAGCGCCACTATATGGGTGCAAGAAGATATTACAATTTTTACAATGCACAAAAATTCAAACCTAAACCTATTACACCGGCATATAATACGAAATATGAGCCAAAAGTATCAGTGCCGGTTTCTCAAAACAGTTATAAACCGGTTAAAAACAAAGGTAAATATTACCTTTTGGTAGGAATTTACAAAAACTATCCAAGTGAAGAAATTATGAAGCTGCAATTAAGCGGAATGCATGTTGTAACAAACAGCAGCGGCGGGCTGTATAAAGTTTTGGTGGGACCTTACGAAAGTGAAGCAGAGGCAAAAAAAAGCATTAATTACCATCCGACACTGCTGGTTAATGCCAAGATTGTAAAAATTATTAACAGTTGATACTAAAAATAAATTTTTAGGAAAAAGAATGGAAGAAAAAGCTTACAAGCTTTTGGCTCATCAGTTGGGAATTTCGGGTAAAAAAGCAAAAGAGCTTATAGATAGAGGATTGGTATATGTAGGTGATAAAAAAGTAAAAATTGCCAGGGCTCCCATAAATATAAAAACAAAATTTAGAGTTGAAATGCCAGAAAGCATAGAAAAGATATATGAAGACAGTGATATTTTGGTTGTTAACAAACCGGCTTTTCTTGACAGTTATGAAGTAGAAGCCTCTTTTAAAGGTGTTAAGCTTATACATAGATTAGACAGAGAGACAACCGGTGTTTTAATGCTGGCTAAAAATGATAAATTTTTAAAAAAAGCTATAGATGCTTTTAAAAAAAGAGAAGTTAAAAAGTTTTATACTGCCTGGGTTGAAGGCATAGTTTATGAAGAGACAGTGATAGATTTGCCTATCCATACCATAAAAGGTTCAAAATCAATTTCTAAAATAAGCAAAAAACTGGGTAAAGAGGCAATAACTATAGTTAAGCCAAATATGGTACAGGGTAAAAAAAGCAAGGTTGATATAGAGATTAAAACAGGCAGAACCCATCAAATAAGACTCCATTTATCTCATATAGGACACCCGATTGTTGGTGATGAGCAGTATGGAAGCCCAACTAAAACTAAAAGAATACTTCTTCATGCATCAAAAATTGAAATATTTGGTAAAATTTATACAGCTGAAGAGCCAAAAGATATACAAAAGTATAAATAGTAATAAATTGTTTCTGCTGGCAGTTAAAAGCGAAAAAACTGTTTTATTTATCAAATATAATCCCAATTTTAGGATTATATCATTATCAGTTCAACTTTTTTATCTTTTTGGGATATTACTTTTACCTCTATTTCGTCTCCCTCTTTTAAAGAACTTAACATTTCCAAAGGAACTTTTGAGTTATGAAGCAGAGCGTCATATCCGTCTGGCATCTCTACGAAATAGCCAAAATCAACCACTTTGCTTATTTTTCCTTTATAAATTTTACCAATTTCATATTTTGTTACTGGTTTGGAATCTTTTTCAATTAATTCTAAAATATACTCTTTTGCTTTTTCTAAATCTTCAATATTTCCGCCTGTAATTTTAGCTATTCCTTTATCGCGGTTTAAATCTATAGATACATTGAATTTATCAATAATTTCCCGTATTGTCGAACCGCCTTTGCCAATAATTAAAGGAATTTTTGAAGGATTAACTTCAAACTCAATAACTGAAGGCAGAGCTTTGCTTGGCACTATATTCTCTTTTGCTTCTTCCATAATATCAAGAATGTGGTTTAATCCATCTATTGCTTGCGATAAGGCTTTTTCTAAAACTTTTAAATCTAAACCGTCTATTTTAATATCAAGCTGCAAGGCGGTAATTCCTTTGCGGCTTCCTGCAACTTTAAAATCCATATCTCCATAATGGTCTTCTGCACCCATTATATCTGTTAAAACTGTATATTTATCGCTGTTTTCAACTATAACTCCCATAGCGATGCCGGCAATCAGTTTTTTAACATTTACTTTTGCAGCATGCAGTGCCAAAGAACCGCCGCAGACTGTTGCCATTGAAGATGAGCCGTTACTCTCTAAAATTTCAGAAACCACTCTTATAGTCTGGTTATCTTCCATCTCAACGCTAGGTTCCAAAGCTCTTTTTGCCAAATTTCCATGTCCAAGCTCCCTTCTGCTTACAGCGCCGATAGGTTTTGCTTCGCCTACAGAATAGGGCGGGAAGTTATAATGTACCATAAAATTCTCATTTTGCGCAGTTGAGCTAGTAAGAAGCTCATACATTTGAGCATCTTTGCTGTCTCCTAATGTTACAGTAACTAGTGCTTGGGTTTCGCCTCTTGTAAAGAGAGCCGAGCCGTGTACAGATGGCAAAAGGTTTGTTTCTATAGAAATGGGTCTTACTTCATTATATTTTCTGCCGTCAAGCCTTGTACCGTTTAAAATAATTTCTCTTACTTTCTCTTTTACCGCCAATTCAAAACCGTATTTTATATCTGCCGGTTTATACTCTTTCTCTTGAGCTTCAAACTGTTCGGTTACCTCTTTTAAAATAGCATATACTGCATCCAGCCTTTCGCTTTTTGCCAATGATTTTAAAGCGCTGTCAAGCTTTTGGCTATAATTTTTTAATATTGTCTCTTTTATTTCACTCTCTGTGTGAGTACTCTCCAGTTCTATTAAATCTTCTCTTTTATACTGTACAAACTGTTTTAAATAGTTTTCAGAAGCGCTGCTTATGTATCCGCTTGCCTCTTTTAATATGCTCATTAATTCATCTTTTTGTAACTCATTAACATTAAAACTGCCCGCTTCTTTGGAAGCATTTGCTTTCATTTCTATCATGGCGATATCTGTGCCGCTGCCTACTATTAAAAGGTCCAGTTTGCTTCTGTTTAAATCGGAAAGTTTAGGGTTATAGATAATTTTTTCTCCTATTTTTCCGACTCTTACAGCTGCAACAGACTTTTTAACCGGTAAAGTAGATACAATAAGAGCGGCATTTGCAGCATGCAAAGCTGCAACTTGCAAATCCACTTCGCTGTCGCTGCTAAAAACTGTAATATTAATAACAACACTTTTATTAAAACCTTTAGGAAAAAGAGGTCTTACAGCCCTGTCAACAATTCTTGAAGTTAAAGTTTCAAAATCGCTAGGTTTTGCTTCTCTTTTAACAAATCCGCCAGGAATTTTTGCTGCGGCATAAAATTTTTCTATATATTGAACAGTCAAAGGCAGAAAATCCTCTTCTATGCAGCTCTCTTTATCAATGGTTACTGTTGCTAATAGAACTGCCTTTCCTTGTCTGTAAAGCACTGAACCGTCAGCTTGTCTTGCAACTTTGTTAAACTCATAAACCTCTTTTAAACCATTGTTTTCCAATTCAATAATGTGACCCATTTTTAACCTTATTGTAATAGTTGCGCTATTTTATCAAAATCTCGGTAAAAACTACATTTTAAATTTGCTGTTGTGGTTAATATGCGGCAACTGTTTGCCAATTTCTTGTTCATCAAAAGAGTATCTAAAATTATCTATATACTCAATCAATAAACTGTATGCTCTGTTTAACTCCAATATCTTGTCTTTATCGCTGCTTACATCAGGGTGATATTTTTTTGCCAGCTCTCTATACCTTTTTTTTATTTCATTTTTAGTAACAAAAGGCGGCAGTCCTAAAATATTTAAAGCTTCATGAAATATATTTTTATCCTCCAAACGGCAACACCTTAAATTGAACTTTTATATAGTTATTTTTTATCGAACCTCTGCCTCCTCCCTCTTTAATAACAGGTCGGATATTTTGCCCAAAAGAGAAATCTACGCTCCAGCATTTTCTATTCCAGTATGTCCCTATTTCCCAGTTTTTTAAATTTCTATCTTTTAAATTATATGCAAGCTCTGCCCTGAATTTTAAATTTTCACTTTGGTTGTAATAACCGTTTAAAGATATCTCTTTTGTAACTGTTTCATAGCTTAATAAATCCCTATTCCATAAATATGCAAAAAAGAGTCCGTAATCAGCATTCGCATAACCAATTCTGTTATAGATTTCAGTTGCTTGCTTATGTATAAAAGAATAATTCAATTTAGAATAAAAATGCCAGTTTTTATATCTTAATTTTAACTCTTGTGAAAGGTCTCTCAGTTTCCCCTCTTGCGGATAGTAATGGCTTTCTAAAATATAATTGATATCTAAATTGTTACTGAAACTGTGCCAGTACTGATGGGTTCTTAATGTGATTTTGGACTCAAAAGGTATATCATCAACAAAATCAACTTTTAGATTTTGCGGTATATCTTTATATTTCATAAAATTTTCACTGATAATTGAGCTTTTTGTGTAAGTGGCACTAAAAAACATTGTATGTACGCCGCTTTTATATATTTTGCTCATTTCACTGCTTAACTCTACACTATGGTTTAAAACCACCGAACTGTATTTTTTTTGATTTAATGGAACATTATAAAAATCATAACCTGTTGCTTCCAGCTCTTCACTTATGTTTAAATTCAAATAACCATTTAACAAGGAAAAGTGAATCTCTAACGGTGCTTTTATTTTAGCTTTAAATGCTCTGGTTCCTTTGTCGCGGGTGTAATTTGTAACAGTTGCATCTAGCATATAAGAGAGGTTGTTATAAATTATATTGGTATAAGGGATATGAAAGTGTAATTTAGGCAAAATTTGCAAAGTTTCTTTGTTGCTTCTTTTTGTAGTGTCTTTAAAATATTTAAATCCTATGCCTGTATAAAAATAACTGTTTTTAACAAAATAGTTAAGCCGTGACTCATAAAAAGACCCTTGTGTATGGTGATAAAACTTATCATCAGCCTGTAAATTCAAATAATCCAAATCACTCATATATATGCTGTTGATATAGAGTTTGTTTTCAAACCCTTTTTTTGCAAGTGAATCTATTAAAGAGTTGTTTTTGTAATAAATTTCAGCCCCGTAATGCTCTTTGTAATTTAAATTGTATTTACTGCTGTAACTGGATTTATCTTTAAAATACCCCAGCCTGATTTTTCCAAAAGAGTCAATAGCGTCTGCTATTCTGTAAGTTAAAAAGAGCCCATACCCCCTGTTTGTTCTAATTTGCGGGTCAAACTCTAAATCTTGCGATTTGCTAATAGCCCAAAAGATAGGCTGAGAATACATAAATCCTTCATCTTTGCTGTAACTGAAATTTGGAAACAGAAGCCCGCTTCTGCGCTTTTTAGAAAGAAACAGCGGCAAATAAGGAATGTAAAAAACCGGAGTATCTTTTATGTAAAATTTTGCATCATGCAGTTTAAGCTCTTCACTTTTTGTATCGTAAAGCGCTTTGCTAAAACCTATCATCCAGTCTGGATTTCCCACTGCACAGCTGGAAAAAAGCGCATTTTTTAGCGTTATGTTATTATCCAGTTTTGTTGCGTTTTTGGCGCTTATCCAAACCTTTTTTTTATCAATTTCAAAAAAATCTTTAAAAGTTACCTTATTGTTATCCAATTTAACTTTTAAAGTTTTTGCAGAAACTCTTTTGCCATCTTTTCCTATTAATATTACATTGCCTTTAAGTGTTATGGTTTTGCTTTTTATATCATAAAATCCGCCGTCAGCACTCATAATATCGCCGTTATACACCACCATAACACCGCCGTTTATTATTGCGCTGTTTTGGTTTTGCACAACTTCATTGGCGTAAACCTCTACCTCTTTTTCTGTTTCTGCCCCCAAAAGCGCAGCGCTTAAAGCGGCTGATAAAATTATCTTCTTAAACATTTACCACCACGCAGCTGCTTATTTTATCATGCAAAGTCTGCCTCTTTGCATTGAAAAATGCATAAAAAAAGGTAAAATAAAAAAGCATTTCGCCAATTTCTCTTACCACAGCCCTTATAAACGCCTGGCTCCATGTAAGGTTAGTGCCGCTTATTTCATCTATAGCTTTTATTTTAACTGCATACTTTCCGATTGTAGCACCGTTATATGCAATAAAAAATGTGTGATAAATAACTTTTAAAGCATACAATACCCAACTATACTGCACTATAAACATCATCATAGTTTCAGGGGTTTTAAGAGCAGCAATCTGTTCAAAAAAAATTGCAATAAACAGTATTGAAACTATAATATCATCTATAGTAAACGATAATAATCTCTTTCCTATGCCGGCGTATTGTATGTTTTGCATTTTAATTTTAATCCTTAAGCGCTTGATAGGCTATATCCATTCTGCACTTTTTGCCAGCAAAATGCACCTGCCCTGCAAGCATATAAGCTCTGTCTCTTGCCTTTCTAATAGAACTGCCAAGCCCCACGCACACAAGCACCCTTCCGCCTGTTGCCAAAAGTTTGCCGTCTTCATCTTTGCTTACACCGGCATAAGCGATATAAGAGTTGTTTTTCAAATCTTCGTGCACAATTTCATCTACAATAATCTCTGCAGGCTCGCTGCTGCTGTATGGGTAATTCTTGCTTGCAAGCACCACCCCTACAGCGTAAGTGTTATCTTTAAACTTAACTTCGGCATCTTTTAAATTCCCTGTAGCCGCTTTATAAAGCATATCTGCAACGCTAGATTCAAACAGAACCATAAGCTCTTCGCACTCAGGGTCGCCAAAGCGTACATTATACTCCAGCACATACGGCTCGCCATTTACCACCATAATACCGATAAACAAAACTCCGGTATATGGCATACCATCCTCTTCTAACCCTTTTAGAGTAGGTTTGATAATTCTATCTTCTACTTTTTTATAAAGTTCATCGTTAACCAAAGGGGTGGGCACATAAGCTCCCATACCGCCGGTATTTGGCCCCTGGTCACCGTCTAAAAGCCTTTTGTGGTCTTGTGCAGCAGGAAGCACAACATAATCTTTGCCGTCACACACTGCAAATATGGAAAGTTCGTAACCGTCAAGATACTCTTCTACCACAACTTTAGAACCGGCTTCCCCGAAACTTTCTCCGCTTAGCATACCCTTAACCGCATCCAGAGCCTCTTGCTTGCTTTGAGCAATAATAACCCCTTTGCCTGCGCAAAGCCCGTCGGCTTTTACAACAATAGGCTCGCTTAAACTATTTATAAATTCAGCCGCCTCTTCCAAAGAGTCGGTTTCGATATATCTGGCAGTTGGCACTCCATATTTTTTAAGGCAGTTTTTCATAAAAACTTTAGAACCTTCAAGCTGCGCTGCAGCTTTGCTAGGACCAAAAATAGTCAGACCGTGCTCTTTAAAAATATCCACAACCCCGTCAACCAAAGGCGCTTCTGGCCCGACAACCGTTAAATCTATCCCTTTTTCTTTTGCAAATTTTGCCAGCTCATTATAATCTTTTATATTTACATTCTCTCCAAGCTCATCCGTAGCCCCGTTGCCCGGTGCAAAATATATTTTATCCACATTTTCATCTTTATTTAATGCATACCCAATAGAGTACTCACGACCCCCGCTTCCAATAATCAAAACATCCATCATAACTCCAAACTTTTTATTTTAGAAATTATAACAATAATACCCTTCCAGTTTGGCAAAATATGGCAAAATAGTTTACTATAATAAAATAACTCTTTATAAACCGCTTTTACCCAAAATGTATTTGCAGATATTTTTTGCACTGTTTAACTATTTAATAGTTAATTTGGACTTTACAAAAAACTTTTAACCTTTAACATATCTGCATAAGCCTCTTTTTTGGCTGATGGGTTGCGCAAAAGGTAGCTTGGATGGTAGGTTGGGATTATTTTGTAGTTTTCTTTTTGGATTATGTGTCCGCGCACACGGCTTATTGGGGTTGTGTCATCTGTTAAGTAGCGATAAGCCGTTGAGCCAAGAGCCACAATAAGGCGCGGTTTGATAAGCTCTATCTGTTTAAAGAGGTAAGGGCGGCAGGTTAGGGCTTCTTTTGGCAAAGGGGTGCGGTTTTGAGGCGGGCGGCACTTTACTATGTTTGCAATGTAAACCTGGCTTCTTGGGATGTATAAAACATTTTCTATCATTTTTGTTAAAAGTTCGCCGGCTCTTCCTACAAAAGGGCGCCCCTGCGCATCTTCACTGGCACCCGGTCCTTCGCCTACAAACATTATATCGGCATTAACATTCCCCTCTCCAAAAACCACATTTTGGCGCGTTTTAGAGAGTTCGCAAAGGTGGCAGTTTAAAACAATTTGATACAAACTATTTAAATCGTTTGGCAGGCTGATATTGTCATCTTTAAACTCTTGAACAGGTTCAACATAATTAAACCCAAGCTCTTTTAAACTTAAAAGTTTTTTTAACATTAGTGCATTGTATAGATTTTTCATAATTTTTTGTTTCTCCTTTTAGCATCTGTATGTTTCGTAAGTTTGAAAATGGTAAAAAACTGAAACCGTCGCTTAAATTAAAACGCCGGGCACTTCGTCATTTCCGCGAAAGTGGGAAACTGCAGTGAATTCAAACAATAAAGAGATGCACCCCGTCATTCCCAACTTGATTGGGAATCCACGGTTTGTGTAACCTGAAATGTTTTTGCTTCCTGTCATTTTTGGCATTTTAAGCCCTGGATTCCCGCTTGAGAGTGCGCAAAAACTTAGAAAACAACGGAAATGAGGCTTTAGCCTCATCTTGTTATTACCATTTATTGGTAATATTTTTCTCAAAGAGAGTGCAAAGCACAAGTGAGACTAAAGTCTCACCTCCA
>JALVXO010000125.1 GCA_027022775.1 Campylobacteraceae bacterium | reverse complement strand
ACTCTATCTGCGAACTGGGTTTTTGGTTAAATTGGAAAAACTCATTTGGCAGAAGCGAGAGTTTGTAAATTGTGGTGTTGCTCTGCTCATCTTTGCTAATAAGTGTGAAATTTACCCTGTTTTCATCATGAGTGTTTTCGCTTATTAATTCGTCGAGTTTAATATTAAGTGTTTTTGCAATATTGATTAAAGTAGAAATTGTCGGATTGGAGCGCCCCTCTTCCAGCCCAAAAAGGGTAGACTTTGAAATATTAGCCTCTTTTGCCAGGCTTGATAGAGAGATATTGTTTAAATTTCTGTAATATTTTATCTTTAATCCGATATTATTTATGGTATTATCGATATTGTTCATTTTTCTGTCCTGATACATTGTCATTTTAATACTCTCAAAATGTTTTTTACACCTCTATTATAGCAGTAGATAAGGGTTTGGCGCAGAAAAATAACTATATGAAATTTTAATTTTGATATAATTTCAGCAGATTAATTAAAGGTAGTCCATAAAATGTTTATTGATAAGGTAGAATTGACAGTAAGCTCCGGAAAGGGCGGTGCTGGCTGTGTTTCGTTTCATACAGAAAAGTTTGTTGCTAAAGGAGGTCCTGACGGCGGAGACGGCGGACGGGGAGGCTCTGTATATTTTAAAGTTGACCCAAATACTGACACTCTCTCTTTTTACCGCGGCAAACGCCACTTAAAAGCTAAAAACGGCCGTCCGGGAGAGGGGAGAAAAAGAGCCGGCAAAAGCGGTGAAGATTTAATTTTGGTTGTGCCGCCCGGGACTCAAGTGATAGATGCCCAAACCGGAGAGCTGCTTTTGGATTTGACAACCCCCGGCCAAAAGGTTGAATTTTTAAAAGGGGGCAAAGGGGGGCTTGGAAATGTGCATTTTAAAAGTCCTTCTAACCAGCGTCCAACTTACGCACAGCCGGGTCTGCCCGGAAAGACAAAACATATCAGGCTGGAGCTTAAATCTATTGCAGATGTAGGGCTTGTAGGGTTTCCTAATGTAGGGAAATCTACTCTTATTTCATCTCTTTCTAACGCTAAGCCCGAAATTGCAAATTATGAATTTACAACCTTAACTCCAAAACTTGGGGTTGTGCAGGTTGGAGATTTTGATTCATTTTTAATGGCTGATATTCCTGGCATCATAGAAGGTGCAAGCGACGGCAGAGGCTTGGGACTTGAGTTTTTGCGCCATATTGAGCGGACTAAAACTCTGCTTTTTATGATAGATGCGACAAATTACCGCGAGATGAAGTATCAGTTTGAAAATTTAAAAATTGAGCTTGAGCGTTACTCAAAAGAGTTAAGCGGCAGGGCTTTTGCGGTTGCAATTACCAAAACAGACGCTTTAAGTGAAGATGAGGTTAACCAAAAAACCGAGCAGCTTATTAATGAACTCGGCTTAAAGCCAAATAGCGGTGCAAAAAGATTTGGCGCAAAAGACGGGCTTAAATCTTTTGTGCAAGAGGTTAAAGAGTGGGAAGAGTTTGATTTGAACAAACCGCTTTTTATATTGCCTATCTCTTCAGTCTCGCGCGCAAACCTGGATGCGCTAAAATTTTTGCTGTTTGATTTGGTAAAAAAAGCGAAAAAGCAGCAAGGTTAAATTGGCTGACTGGTTATAGGTAATTGGTGTATTGGAAAGTTTTAATATCCTTCATTAATACGCTAAAACTGCGGATTTTTCGTAATCTGCATGCAGGTGTGGCGTACTGCACAATTAGTGACAGTGACAGTTGACAGTGACAGTTGACAGTTCAGGTTTCTGTCATTCCCGCGATAGCGGGAATTCAGGGTTTAATTGCTCTAAAGGGGGGCATAAAGCAAAAGGCGGGGTTTAGCTGTTTAAATGTATAATATTTGCAAAGCAAATAAATTTTGGGTTTATGCTTTAAGTAAATCGGGAGATGTTTAAGTGAAAAGAGTTGTTATTAAAGTGGGTTCGCATGTTTTAACGCAAGATGGCAGAATTGCCACGCAGAGGCTTGGTGCGCTTGTGGAATTTCTTGCCAAGTTGCGCCAAAGCGGCAAAGAGGTTATACTGGTCAGTTCTGGGGCAGTTGCGGCAGGATATACCAAAATCCATTTGGATAAAGGTGATGTGGCGCAAAAGCAGGCGCTTGCAGCAATTGGGCAGCCATTTTTGTTAAAAGAGTATCAAGAGAGGTTTGATAAATTTGGAATATTGACTGCGCAAGTTCTCTTGACTGCTGACGGATTTGATTCCAGAAAGGTTACGCGACATGCAAGAAATGCCATAGAAGCGCTTTTGGACAATGGAATTTTGCCAATTATCAATGAGAATGATGTTACTGCAACCGAAGAGTTGCTTTTTGGCGATAACGATAGGCTCTCTGCCCATGTTGCATACTATTTTAATGCTGATATATTGGCAATATTATCTGACATAGATGCATATTACACTAGTGACCCGCGCAAAAATACGGATGCAAAACCCAGAAAAATTGTGCATAATTTGCTAAAAGAGGAATTGGATGAGAGCTGCAATCCTAATGATGAATTTGCAA
>JALVXO010000124.1 GCA_027022775.1 Campylobacteraceae bacterium | reverse complement strand
GGCGGTGGCAGAAGGCAAGAGCACGGTTAAAAATGCAAAAGAGCTGCGCGTTAAAGAGAGCGACAGAATCGCTTCGGTGATGGCGGGGCTTAAAGCTTGCGGGGTTGAGTGCAGCGATTTTGAAGATGGATACGAAATTACAGGCGGCAAGCTAAGTGCAGCAAAAGTTAGCAGTTTCGGCGACCATAGAATCGCTATGAGTTTTGCAATAGGCGGGCTTATTTGCGGAGTGGAGATAGAAGATACCGAGTGCATCGACACATCTTTTCCTAACTTTTTTGAAATTCTCTCAAAAATCACAGAGGTAAAAAATGAAAATAGAGCTGGCTAAAAGTTACGGGTTTTGCTACGGGGTAAAAAGGGCGATTAAAATAGCCGAAGAGCACCCGCACAGTGCCACTTTCGGACCTCTTATCCACAATAAAGACGAAATAAACCGATTAAAAAAAGATTACGATGTAGATTTGGTAGAAAATATTGACGATGCTCTTAAATTCGATACTCTAGTTATCAGAACCCACGGTATTACAAAAGAGAATTTAAAAATTTTAAAATCGCAGGGTAAAAAGGTAATAAATGCAACCTGCCCTTATGTTACAACCCCGCAAAATATTGTGCAAAATATGAGTAAAGAGGGTTACACAATCGTAATTTTCGGCGATAAAAACCACCCCGAAATTAAAGGGGTTGCAAGCTATTCGGTTGACCCGGAGCGCACCCATATTGTTTTAAGCGCCAAAGAGCTTATAGGCTTGCCGCTTGGCACAAAAGTTGCAGTTGTTGCTCAAACCACCAGAAAACCGCAGCAGTATCAAGAGATTGTTGCCGCTTTGGCTGTGAGGGTTGCGGAGTTAAGAGCTTTTAACACAATTTGCAATGCAACCTTCGAAAACCAGGAAGCCGCCGCCGAACTTGCAAAAAGAGCCGATGTAATGGTAATAATTGGAGGCAAACACTCATCTAACACAAAACAGCTCTACAGCATTTGCAAAAGCTACCTTGATGAGTGTTACCACATAGAAAACGAAAGCGAACTAAAGCCAAAATGGTTTAAAGGCAAAAAACTCTGCGGCATAAGCGCCGGCGCATCTACTCCGGATTGGATAATTGAAAATGTGGTTAAAAAAATAGAAGAGATTGCAAATAATGAATTATAAAGAGTTAGCAGAGCAGTTTTTAAAGCTGCTGGATGAACATAGCAGTGTCAGCATTATTTCGCATAAAAGGCCTGACGGTGATACTATTGGGAGTGCGACGGCGCTTTATAGCAGTTTGAAGCTTATGGGCAAGCAGGTTGAGCTTGTCTGTATAGATAGTCACGATTTGCCGCGAAAGCTTGATTTTTTAAACGGGTTTGGCAAGTATAAGCAAAAAATCAGTTACAGCGATTCACTGGTTGTAACGGTTGACTGCGGAGATTTGGGGCGCTGCGGGCTCGATTTGAGCGGCAGGAGAATTGTAAATATCGACCACCATAAAAGCAATACATATTATGGCGATTTAAATATTGTAGAGGTTGAGGTTTCGACCACGGCGGTGCTTTTTAAACTGCTGCAAGAAGGCTTTGCGATAGATAAAAATGTAGCACAGTCGCTCTATACGGGGCTTATTACAGACAGTATAAATTTTACAACCTCTTTGGTAAACGAGCACACTTTCAAGCTTGCCAGCGATATGATAAGTTACGGTGTTGACCCAAGCTATGTTTCGCAAATGGTTAATAAACGCGAAAGCCTAGCGCACACAAGGCTTATTGCAAAAGCTATCGATTCTATGACGCTGCATATTGACGGCACCGTTGCGGTTATGACTATTGAGGCAGAAGATTTAAAAGCAACAGGGGCAAGAGTAAGCGATATAGACGGAATTGTAGATTTTGCGGTAGCTTTGGTTACTGTAGAGATTGGGGTTTTAATTGTAGAGCTTAAAAATTTTTATAAAGTGTCACTGCGCTCAAAAAATGAGGATGTATCGCACATTGCAGAATCTTTTGGCGGCGGCGGGCACAAAAATGCAGCCGGATTTGAAGTTAAAGAGGGTAAAATTTCAGAAATAAAAGATGAAATAATTAAAAGGATAAAAAATAATGGCTAGACGCGTTAGAAGAGGCAGAAGAAGAGGCGGTGCAGGCAAAATTCTGTTTGTTTTATTTCTTTTACTAATAGCAGGCGCAGCGGCATTTGTTTATCTTTCGCCTAAATTCGAAAGAGTCCCGCCGCAGATTCAAGCGCCAAAAATGCTGGCAGCAAACGGAAGCACACCGTTTAGATTTACAGTTATCGACAATCAAAATATTAAAAGCGTAAAGGTTGTTTTAAGCAGCGGCGGCAAAGAGGTGCCGATATATTCACAAAACTTTATGCTCCCAAGCAGAAAACAGACAATAGAGGTTAAACTTCCGCCAGAAATTTTAAAATCCAAAATAGATAAATGGAATATTGCTATTATTGCTAAAGATAGCAGTCTCTGGAAAATCTTTGGCAACAGCGCAGTTTACAAGGGGCAGCTGATTATAGACAATACACCGCCTCAAGTCAATCTTGTCGCAGCCAGCACTTATATTTTGCAAGGCGGCAGCGGGCTGGTTATTTTTGAAGCTAGAGACAGCAATTTAAAAACAGTCTATGTTGATGTGGGCAGTGCAAAATTCAAACCTGTAAAATATAAAAAAGATGGGGTTTATGCAACACTTTTTGCCTGGCCGTTTAAGCAAGAGAGTTTCAATTTAACAATCGTAGCTATCGATAGTGCAAACAATATTACCAAATATCCGGTTAATTTGGATAAAGTTCATAAAAAATACAGAGTTTCTAAAATTAGAGCGACCGATAAATTTATAAACGGCAAGATAAGCGATTTGGCAAGAACAGTTCCAGAGTATGCCTCTATTACCGATAAAGTTAAGAAATTCAGGGCGGTAAATGAGTTGATGAGAAAAGCTAATGAAGATTATATCCATTCACTCTCTAAAGCTGTAACCCCGTTTAAAGGCAGCTGGGATATAAAACCGTTTAAACCGTTAAAGGGGGCTAAAAGGGTTTCTGATTTTGGGGCAAAGCGCTTTTATTATTACAATGATCCGAATAATATAATTTCTACCTCTTACCATGTGGGTTACGATTTTGCAAGTGTGAAGCATGACAATATCTACTCCAGCAACAGCGGAGTGGTTGTTTCTACCAAATTAAACGGAATTTACGGAAATATGCCGCTAATTGACCACGGTTTTGGGTTATATACCCTTTATGGGCACTGCTCAACCGTTTTGGTAAGCAAAGGGCAAAAAGTAACACCGGGCCAATTGATTGCAAAAACAGGCACAACAGGATTAGCCCTTGGCGACCATTTGCACTTTGGCATTTTAGTTCAGGGAGTCGAAGTATTTCCTCTTGAATGGATGAAGAAAAAGTGGATAAAAGAGCATATTACCGATGTGTTTAAAAAAGCTGACAAAGTTTTGGGAGTTCAGTAATTTGCAGTGGAAATAGCAGAAATTACAATCTTTCTCGCCGCTTGGATAATAGGTGTAATAAGCTGGCTTTTGGCAGTAGCAGAATTTGTTGCTGCAAACCGCTTCGCTCCGTGGGCTTACAGTATAGGTTTTACAATATTTAAAGAGAGCGCAAATCTTCCAAAAATTCTTTCAATAACAGATAAAATAGTGGAGCTGGATGGGGTTAAATTAAAGATTGTTTCAGAAAATAAAATCTTTTTTATACGCAAAAATGCTTTTTTCGAGTTAAAAATACGCACACCGTTTCCAATAAGAGGCATAATTGTAAAAAATAATAACAAATGGCAATATGAAGCTGTAATACCTCTGTTTACAGTTATTTTTTTAGCCGCTTGGCTAATAGGCTGGAGTGCTAGCGGAATCAGCGCATTTGCCAGAGGGGATTACAAAGAAATAACAATAATAACATCCGGCTGGATTTTTGTAACTTTTATGGCACTATTTTCACTAAATTTAGAAAAAAAGAGAGCTAAAGCAATTAAAGAAAAAATCGAAAACTATCTCTTATTCTCCTAAACCTAATCCCCAACTTCTTCTTAATACTAACCTATAGTTTAACCCAAAATTTGCATTAGCCAATACTCTATCTGCATTGGTCATTGGCAGCATGGGCACTGAAGTAAAGCCATTTGCCTTTGCGGTTCGCTTTGCTTAGGCCGCTGCGGTTTCGAAGCTACAAACGGCAGCAGCGTTAAAAAAAGTTAAACTGCTTTAACTTTTTAGCTGTGAGCTAGTAAGCGTTTATGCACATTTGCATAGCGTCCCTGCAGTTTGCCTTTGCTTAACGCTTTTACCTGCGCGATTAGCTTAGCTCACAACGCTCGGGCTCTTTAACGCCTCTGCAATACATCTGATGCACTTTTAATACAAAATATGGGTTAAAAACTGTACTTAACATTCGCATAAACATATCTGCCTGGATTGTTTAGTCCGAGTTTGCGTTTTGCGCCGGTTGCGATAAGGGTTAAGTCGTTATATGTGTTTGAGCTTTGATATTTTTTGTCAAATATGTTATCTATTCCAAATGTAAAGGTTAAATTTGGGGTTAACTCTTTTTGGAATTTTAAATTTGCAGTTATAAATCCTGGAATTTTTTGTTCACCGTTATCGCCATCGTAATTTGTCCAGCTTTTCTGCCCAACCAGCTGCAGGCTTAATTTTGTTTTGAAATTGGGCATATATTTAAATGTAAGCAACCCTCTTAAAGGTGTGATGTCTGCTAAATCTTTGTCTTTTTGGTTTGGAAGAGGATGGTCTTTTTTGCCTCTTAAATAAGTTAAGCTGTAATCTATATCGAATTTATCGTTAAAAATATAGCTTCCGCTTAATTTAATGCCGTAAATTTTTGCATCTATATTTACAAATTTACTGCTTGTGCTTTTTGCATTAAAATAAATGTAGTTATTCAGTTTGCTGTAAAAAACTTTGGCTTCAATATAACCGTTCTCAAAACTCTTTTTAAGCCCCAAATCTATCTCTGTATTTTTTGTCTTTTTTAAATTTGGGTTGCCTATAAGAGCGCCTTCGCCTCTGTTTAATTTATCTTTATCCCTAAAAAAGAGCTCCCTGCCGTCAGGAACACGGTAAGAGACTCCAGCTCCTGCAAAAAGATTAAAGCTTTTTGTTAAAGCGATATTATCAAAAATATATCCGCTAACAGAGTTATATTTTATAGTTTTTATATTGTCGCTGCTTGTAATTTTTGTATGGTCATAGCGCAAGCCTGCTTCGATTGTATGGTTTAATATTTTTTTGCCTGCTTTTAAATAGATTGCACTGTTTTTTGTAACGGCATTATTAATGCTGTCGCCAAACGGTTTATTGTGCTTTTTATAATAGTTGCCATCCCAGGTTCTTTTGCTGTAATCAACCCCCAGTTCGAAATTTGTATTTAAAGCCTTAAATTGGTTAGAAACCCTTATTCCGTATATTTTACTGCGCATATCGTTAACAACTTCACCCAGTTTTCCTTTTGAGGCATTTCGGTATCTGTTGCTCATTGGGTGGTGCACTTTTGAGTAGTAGTAAAGCAGCTGCAGCTTTTTTGAGTAACTGCCCAGATTTTTAAGAGTATATTTTATGCTGTATAGGTCGCTGTCATCTTTTAGCGCATCCATTGGGGTGTTTGGATAGAGAATATTGCTGCTTCTGTTTGCAGTGTAAGAGAGTTGCAGCTCTTGATTTTTTGCTGGGTAAAAGTAGAGTTTTGAAAGAAGAGATGATTTACTGTATGCATCCATATTTTCATACTTCTTTTGATACAAAAACTTTTTTGGCGCACCGGCTTTGCTTATTTGGGCATTGAATTTGTTTCCGCTTCCATCTTCATATTGGGCACTGCTTTCTCTAGATAGTGTCAGCAGGGCTTTAATTTTATCATTGCCGCCTTGAATTGTCAGAGACTCTTTATTCTGCCCGAAACTTCCGTAATTAAAGTTAAATTCGCCGCCAAAACCTTTTTGCGGCGCTTTTGTAACAGCTTTAACAATACCGCTTAATGTTCCAAAGTTTTCCACATCGTAAGGACCTTCGATAATTTTTATCGATTCTATATTGCTTGTTACAATATGAGAAATCGGAGGGTCCATTCTGTTTGGGCATCCGCCGTAAATTTTTCCGCCGTCTATTATAACATTTATATTATCTCTTTTTTGTCCGCGCAAAATTATATCGTTTGCAATGCCGCTTCGGCGGCTTATTACAATATCTGAATCTTTATTGCTTAAAGCTTCTCCCAAATCTGCAGATTTCAACTCCTCTCCGCTTATATCGTTAATATCGATACTGTTTATATGCTCAATTACATTTATTCCTTTAAGTTCAATATTTTCAGCCTGCAGCCATAAAGCTGCCGCCAGGCTTATTAAAACCGTTTTCCTCATACAGACCCCTTTTATGATTAATAATATTTAAAATGGTAATAAATGATTGTTAATTTTTTGTTAATAAAAAGAGTAGGCAGATTTAACATTTAAGATTTGGAAAAGGTGCAATATAATTTTTTCTTAACATAAAGCCTATTTAATTTTGATACAAGTTAAAGAAATTTATCTTATTTTTTAGTATAATACTATCAAAAAATAAAGGTTTATTAATGCGCTTGCTTTTGATAGGTGCAGGTAATATGGGTTCAGCTATGTTAAAAGGGCTGGCTGGCTTTGATATTACCGTTGTTGAAAAGAGTAAAAACAGAATTAATGAGTTAAAAAAACTGTACCCTACAGTAACTTTTTTAAACGAAATTCCAAATTTAAACGGTTATATAGTTATACTGGCGGTTAAACCGCAGACTCTGCCTCATTTAAAATTTGAGGGCAGGGCGGAAGCGTTAATTTCGATACTTGCCGGAACTCCTGTTTTTAAACTTAAAGAGAAGATAGAAGCAAAATTTTATATCCGTGCAATGCCAAATGTTGCTGCACTCTACCAAAAAGCTGTAACATCGGTTGTAGGAGATGAAGGCTTTAAAGAAGAGGCACTGAAGATATTAAGTTCAATCGGCAAAACCGTTTGGCTAAACAGTGAAAAAGAGTTAGATATCGCAACCGGGCTTGCTGCTTCGTCTCCTGCCTGGCTTGCAACTGTTGCAGAAGCTTTGGCTGACGGAGCTGTTAATTTGGGGCTTCCCAGAGATAAAGCTTATGAGTATCTGGGCGGACTTTTTGAAGGGGTTGGCGCAGTTTTGGAAAATACCCATCCAGCAATGTTTAAAGATATGGTTACATCTCCTGGCGGAACGACAGCTGCCGGGCTTTATGTTTTAGAAGAGAATGGTGTGCGCAGCGCTTTTATAAAAGCGGTGGAGAGCTGCTATAATAGAGCCAAAGAGTTGGTATAAGGGGAGTTGATGAGAAAAATAGGATTATTTTTGTTACTGTCTGCTTTAGCATTTGCAGCATTAAAAGTTGATGTTAAAAAATTGCTTCAAGAGGCTAAAAAAGGGAATGTAGAGGCTTTAAACCAGCTTGGGTTTATATATGAAAACGGCAACGGAGTTCCAAAAGATATTCAAAAGGCTATAAAATATTACCGCCAGGCTGCAGAGCTTGGAAGCGAAGATGCGATACTTGCGCTCTCTCTTTTAGAGTTGAGCAAAGAGTTAAAAGATGGTAAATTTATCAGTTTAACAAACAGTGTCAAGGTAGAAGGCAAAGGCAGTATAGATTTTAATTTAAAAGCAAGCGACCTTCAAGAGATAGTTCAAAAAGCAAAAGAGGGTGATAAAGATGCCCTTTTTACTTTAGCAGCAATTTATGATAATGGTTATGGCGATATAAAGCCAAATAAAACCCGGGCTATAGCTCTTTATAAAAAGGCTGCCGCTGCCGGCAGCGAAAGTGCCAGACATATTCTCTTGCTGATGCAAGAGAAAAAGTAGCATCTACATGCATGGATTGACCATAGCATTAGGATTATTGTAAAGATAAATTTCTACACGGCGGTTAAGCGCTCTTTGGGCTTCTGTTTTGTTTGGAACCAGCGGTTTATTATATGAACACCCTTTAACATAAATTCTGTTTCTTATTCCAAACGATTTCATTGTGTCAACAACCGCTTGTGCTCTTCTTAAAGATAAATTATAATTGTACTGGTAACTTCCTTTACTGTCTGTAAAACCTGCAACTTGGGCGATAGTTTGAGGGTATTTTTGTAATAGCATTGCAACTTTTATAACTTTGTCTCTTGCGCTTGGCTGCAGTCTGTCAGAATTGAATGCAAACATCATAGAATCTCTGAACATTATCTTAACATAATTGTCACCTTTAGAAACTATGATAGTTTTATTTGGGTCAAGAGGAGCAAGAGGGTCATTGTTAACACCTGTTCCTAGAGCTTCAGCTATCTCATTTGCCTGCTGATCTAAAAGATAGCCGGTTCCGCCGCCTACTGCTGCACCTGCCAAACCTCCAAGCAGCGCACCTCTTGCTTTGTGGTGTTTGGATGTTCCAGCACCTATAATTGCTCCGGTTACAGCACCGATTAATGCGCCTGTTTTTGTTCTATCCATGCTGTTGTCTTTAACCAGTCCGCCTTGTGTCATAGCGCATCCGGAAAACAGAACAGCCAAAGCTGATGATAAAGCTATAATTTTAAATTTCATAGCATTACTCCTAAATAATATTTATTAATGCAATTATAACCAACTTTTTAATAGAAAACAGTTATTTATTGAATTTGTAAAGAATTTATTTTTAAAAAGAAGCAAGTTTATTTAAAAGAACCGGAGCTAATGCCCCGAAACTATTTAGCTTGATAGTAGCATCTTTTAGGAGAATCGACTTTCTCTTCAGATTTTAATTTTTTAATCGCTTTGCTTACCTCTTTTGTTTCAACTCCTAAAACCTTTGCAATATCTCCGCTTTTCATAGGCTCGCCGCTCTTTTTTAAAGCTTCTAATACTTTATCTTCTATTCCCATAATGCCTCCCTTTTAATCTTGGCAATATTTAGCCAAAGTTCCGTTTTTTACAGTTTCAAAACTCTCTTGCCCAACTATTTGTCTTACAATTTCAAGTGCAAAGCAGATTGCTGTTGCAGGACCTTGAGAAGTGATAACTTTTTCATCAACAACCACTATATCATCAACTCTGTCTTCTGGGCGTATTTGCTCTTCTACACTTGGGTAGCAGGTGTATCTTTTGCTTAAAACTCCGGCAACATGCAAGGCATAAGGCGCTGCACACATAGCAGCAACCCATTTGTCTCTGGCTTTAAACTCTTTAATTACACTTTGAGCCAATTCATTTTCTGCAAGTCTGTTTGTACCGCCCCAGCCTCCTGGCAGTACCACAATATCATACTCATCTACCGACGCGGTTCTTAACGGAATATCTGCTTCTACAGTAATTCCGTTTGCGCCGAGTACTAAATTTGTTTCAAATTCGTCAGGCAGATAAGCACTTTGTACATCTACACCTCCTCGGCGCAGTATGTCGATAATTGTAACCGCTTCTATCTCTTCAAAACCTTCTGCTAATAAAACCAATGCTTTTGCCATCTCTTAATCCTTCATTAATTTTTGCCTAATTATAACACATTCAAAAGCGATTTGAGAAAATTTTTATTAAAAAACTTAAAAGTTTATATCGCCTTTGTAGGGTCGTCATGGTAGTGGTGCCACTTTAATTTTCCGCCGCCTAGTATGTGGAAATGGAGGTGGAACACCTCTTGTCCGCCGTCTTTGCCGTTGTTTGTTACTACGCGGTAGCCCGATTTGTCAATGCCAAGTTTTTCTGCTACCTCTTGGATAAACGGGGTCATTTTTGCCATTGTTTGGCCATCTACCGAGTGGAAATTCTCTACATGCTTTTTAGGTATAACCAAAACATGAATCGGGGCGCTTGGGTTTATATCGTGGAAGGCTAAAAAATCATCGTTTTCCAAAACTTTATTGCTGTGAATTTCACCCTCTACAATTTTGCAAAATATACACATATTTCTCTCCTACTTCTTTAATTTTTTTTAAAAGTATATCATATTTGATTGCTCTCTAAAGTGGATTTCGCTACAATTTGCAAATAATTTTCTAATCGAGGTTCATTTTGGAAGAGTTAAAAAGAAAAATAGAAGATGCTGCAACTTTAGATGAGTTGGAGAAAGTGCGTGTAGAGATTTTTGGCAAAAAAGGGATTTTGGCTGCGGAGTTTGCTAAGCTAAAAGATATTCCGCCGGCAGAAAAGAAAGATTTTGCCAAAGGTTTAAATGACAAAAAAGCCGCTTTAAATGAACTGTTTGAAGAGAAAAAAGCGCAGTTAGAGCAAGAGGCGCTGCAAGAGAGGCTAAAAAGCGAAGCTATCGATGTGTCGCTTTACGGGTATGAGCTTAAAAAAGGGTCGCTGCACCCTGTAATGGAGACGATGGATAAAATTATCGATTACTTTGCAACGCTTAATTTCTCGGTTGAGAGCGGCCCTTTGGTAGAGGATGATTTTAACAATTTCGAAGCGCTAAACCTGCCAAAAAACCATCCGGCGCGCGATATGCAAGATACATTTTTCTTTAAAGATAAAAACCTTTTAAGAACCCACACTTCGCCGGTGCAGATTAGAACAATGCTAAAGCAAAAGCCGCCAATTAGAATGATTGCCCCGGGCGCTGTGTTTAGAAGAGATTACGATTTAACCCACACGCCGATGTTCCACCAGGTAGAGGGGCTGGTTGTGGGCAAAAAGGGCGAAGTGAGCTTTGCCAATTTAAAATTTATTTTAGAAGACTTTTTGCACTATATGTTCGGCGATGTAAAGGTGCGCTTTAGACCCAGCTTCTTCCCGTTTACCGAGCCTAGCACCGAAGTTGACATTAGCTGTATCTTCTGCGAAGGCAAAGGGTGCCGCGTTTGTTCGCACACAGGCTGGCTGGAAGTTTTAGGCAGCGGTGTGGTTGACCCGAATGTCTTTAAAGCGGTAGGTTACGAAGATGTAAGCG
>JALVXO010000123.1 GCA_027022775.1 Campylobacteraceae bacterium | reverse complement strand
TTTTCTATCTCCTCTTCCAAATTGTGCTCTTGGCCTATGCTGCCGCCTTTTTGCTGGGCGTCTCCTTTAAATCTTCCCGCCTCATCGGTTACAATATCGCGCAGCTTTTTATGCGCTGCAATATAATCTTTATCTAAAATCAAATCAAGTTTTACTTCGTCATTTTTTAATCCAGCCTCTGCCTCTAATGTTCTGGGCACCGCTTTGTAAACTTTCATTTCGCCTCTGTTTACTGTTGCTACTATATCATTTAGAACTATTTTCATCTCTCCCTCCTTAATTTTTTTCAAAATCATCAATATAACAGTCTGTATTTACCACCCTCTCGCCGCCTGCATCAATTCTCTCTAATAGTAGAGTTTCTGCTTCCGGGTCAAATTTGGCAAGATAAAAGATATCTTCTGTAATATTGGCTTTAAAATATGTGCTGCTCTCTTGAACAGCTCCTCCTTGTACTTCTATTTTATCAATCAATACAGAATCACAGATAATATTTTCAAAATCCTCATTTAAAACCGTGCCGGCTCCTTCAATGCACTCAATATAATCCAGTTTTAAATCATCTTTATCGATATCGCTGTCTGTCTCAAAGATATACTCCCCTTCGCCTATATCTCTTTGAATATAGAGAATATCTCCCTCTTTGAGGTTTTCAAATTTTAATATTTCATCCGGTTTTACGGGCTTTAAATTTAAGTCGTCACTGCTGCAGGTTTTATCTTTGATAACTGCTTCTAAACTGTCTGCTTCTATCAGCTGAAGTTTAGCAAGCGGCGTTAAAGAGAAAAACTCTTTAGCATCAATCCTCTCTTTTACTGCTTCGTAAAACTCTTTTTGCCCCATTTTGTCTGCTAAATTAAAACTTTCAGCATCAAACCCGGCATCCTCTTTTAAATTATAAACAGCTATTGTTTCTCCTTTTCCCCTTAAAACTATTTCACCCATCTTCACCCCTTTTTTTATAAAATTATAACTTACAAAAAAACAGTAAAATGCTAATTAAGTTGCATTATATAAAATATCAATAAACTAACAGCAGAAATTTATGGAGATTAAAATGAATAGATATATTCCAAAAATATTAACAGATATTGCAAAAGAGCTGCATAGAAACGGTGCAAATGCTGTTTTAGTCGGAGGGGCGGTAAGAGATTTTGTTTTACAAAAAGATGTAAAAGATTTTGACATAGAGGTTTACAATATAGAATCTTATGATAAACTTGCTGCCATTTTATCGAAGTTTGGCGCTGTCAACCTGGTTGGCAAAAGTTTCGGTGTTGTAAAACTGCGGGTTGGTGATAACGAGTACGATTTCTCTATGCCGCGGCTGGAGAACAAAACAGGCAAAGGGCACAAAGGGTTTGATATTAAAGTAAACCCAAAACTAAAATTTGAAGAAGCCGCCAAAAGAAGGGATTTTACAATGAATGCCATGGGGTGGGATATACTGCAAAACAGACTTTTAGACCCTTTCAAAGGGGTTGACGATATAAAAAATAAAAAATTACAAATAGTTGACAAAAAAACTTTTACAGAAGACCCTTTAAGGGTTTACAGAGCACTCCAATTTGCGGCGCGTTTTGAGCTTGATGTTACAGAAGAGACTCGTAAACTATGTTGCCATTTAGTTGACAGTGGCGCACTGGAAGAGTTGCCAAAAGAGAGAGTCTGGGAAGAGTTTAAAAAGCTTCTATTAAAAGCAGATAAACCCTCTATAGGCTTAAAATTGATGCGCGAATTTGGAATATTAAAATATTTCCCGCAGTTAAAAGCACTCATTGGGGTAGAACAAGACCCTGTTTGGCATCCTGAAGGGGATGTGTGGACTCACACTTTAATGGTCGTAGATGAAGCTGCAAAATTAAGAAGCGGCAATGAGTTTGAAGATTTAATTTTAATGCTGGCTGCACTTTGCCACGATTTTGGCAAGCCTTTGACCACAAAAATTATTGATGGCAGAGTAAGGGCATTTAATCACGACACTAAAGGGGTCAAACCGGCACTGGATTTTTTAACCCTTTTAACAGACCACAAAGAGTTAAAAAGAGAGGTTGCAAAACTTGTAGAGTTTCATTTGCGTCCGCTTCAGCTGTTTAAAGGAAATGCCAAAAAAAGTGCGGTTAGAAGACTCTCTTTAAAAGTCAATATTAAACGGCTGGTAAAATTGGCGCAAGCGGACTATTTTGGAAGAGGCGGAACAGATAAAAACCGTTTTGAAGCCGGAGAGTGGCTTTTTAAAATGGCACAAGATTTAAACTGTTTAGAAAAACCTCCTAAAAAACTGCTGCAAGGAAGGGATTTAATAGAGCTAGGATTAAAGCCATCTCCTCTATTTGGAGAAATTTTAAAACAGGTTTACGAAGCTCAAATAGAGGGTAAAATAGCAACAAAAGAGGATGCCATAAAATTGGCAAAAAAGTTATATATTTATTAAACCCAAAATTTGCATTAGCCTGTACTCTATCTGTATTGGTCATTGTCAGCAGGGTGGTGAAGTAAAGCCTTTTGCCTGCGCGGTTCGCTTCGCTTAGGACGCTGCGGTTTCGGCCATACAAACGGC
>JALVXO010000122.1 GCA_027022775.1 Campylobacteraceae bacterium | reverse complement strand
AAATACAAAACAGACCAGATTAGATTTTTACCTTTTGAAATTTTTCTGCCATTTTGGCTTAAACCTCAAAAAGCGCTGGTTGTTTTTGAAGCGGAACTTTGGTATATGCTTTTTGCAGTCTCCAAAAGGAAAGGGGCAAAAACATTTTTAATAAATGCCAGAATCAGCAAAAAGTCTTATCCAAGATATTATAGATTTAGATGGCTCTATAAAAAGATTTTTGACAATATAGATGTTGTTTATGCCCAAAGTTTCGAAGATGCAAGGCGTTTAAAAACCCTTGGTGCACACAATATCAAAGTTAACGGCAATATTAAATTTTTTAATTTAGCCAAAGCCACTGCTGAGTATCCAAAGAGAAAAAGATACGATAGCATTGTTTGTGCAGCAAGCACGCATGAAGGCGAAGAGGAGCTTATTTTTAATGCCTTTTTAGAGTTAAAAAGAAAAGAAAATGCCCAGCTGATTGTAGTACCGCGCCATCCAGAAAGGTTTGAAGAGATTGAAATCTTCTTAGCAAGAGAGGCAAGAAGGCGCAGATTGAGTTTTTCTAAATTCAGTGAAGATAAAAGCTTTAAAAGCGATATTGTATTGATTGATGCAATGGGTGAACTTGTAAACATTTATGCAATAAGCGATTTGGTGATACTAGGCGGTGCATTTGCAAAAAAAGGAGGACATAATGCAGCAGAAGCTGCGCAATTTGGCTGCAGAATAATAAGCGGGCCTCACTACTTCAACCAAAAAGATATATTTAAATATATTGAAGGTATTAAAATTGTGCCTCAGGTAGAGCTTGCCGATGCCGTTGTTAATTTTAGAGATTTAACTCCTGCAAAAATTGATACAAACGCCAAAATAGATGAACTGCTTGAGGATTTAAAAAATGTTTTATAGCGTAGAGGATAATTTTATTGTTTTAAAAGTTAAAGCGCAGCCGCAAGCAAGCAAAAACGAATTTTGCGGACTTTATGGAGAAGATGCACTCAAAGTGCGCATAGCTGCCCCGGCAGTTGAAGGGGCTGCAAATAAAGAGCTTGTTAAATTCTTTTCAAAACAGTTTAAAGTGCCAAAATCCAGTATAGAGTTTGTAAGCGGACAGAGCAGCAAAGTTAAACTTATAAAATTGCCAAAGAGCGAGAAGCTAGAGAAGTTTATTAAAGAACTCTCCTAAATTGGGATTTAGGATGCAGGATACAAAGTGTTCCGTCATTCTGCTAAAGCGGGAATTGGGATATTGGTTGACTGGTTACTGGTTATTAGTATACTGGGGAAATTTAACGCCTCTCCCACTATACCAGTAACCAATACACAAAAGTTGTGGATTTCTTGCTATAGCAAGAAAATGACCGGATGCATTTCTTTTTTTGCTTTCAATTTTTTAAGCATTTAGCTTTGTACTTTTTAGCTTTAATCTAAAGATGTGTTAATGTTTGGCAATATGTGCAATAAAGTAAAATAAATCAAAAAACTAATTACAGTTAAATTCTAAAGGCAGATATAAAATGAAAATATTATTGGCTCCTAGTGAAAGTAAAATCTTTGGCGGTATCGAAAAATTTAAATTAGAAAGTTTAATATTTAGTGATTTAACCCCAATAAGAGATACTTTGCTAAATAAATATCAATCTGTATTAAACAGCAGAGATTTTAAGGTTATTTCTAAAATGTTTGGATTGAAGAAAGAGCAAGATATTAAGAGTTATGTAAATGATATTAAGTTAGAACCTGCTATGAAAGCTGTAAAACGATATACAGGAGTAGCTTTTGATTATTTGAACTATTCAGAATTAAATCTTTCTGCGCAAAAATATATTGATGAAAATGTTTTGATTTTTTCTAATCTTTTTGGGGTTGTAAGAGCTGATGACAAAATACCTCTCTACCGTTTAAAGCAAGGTGAAAATATTACAGATTTAAATGTCGCACAGATTTATAAAAAGGCACTTAAAAAGCCACTGGATAACTATTTAGAAAACGAAGATATTTTGGATATAAGAGCTGGATTTTATGATAAATTTTATAAACCCAATAAAAATTACACTACTATGAAATTTTTAAAAAATGGCAGGGTTGTAAGTCACTGGGCTAAAGCATACCGCGGTTTAGCATTAAAATATGCTGCATTAAATCAAATTGATACAATTGAAAAGTTTATTGCACTAAAAATTGAAGGATTGAAGTTACTTGAAATTAGAAAAATTAAAAATAAGCAGGAGCTTATTTATGAAATTGATTAATAAGCATTATACACAATATTTTATAGCTTAAAACTGTGAATTGGTTTAAGAAATTACTAAAATCTAAAATTTTCCAAAACTTTTTCACTAAAAATTTCGTTAATTATCTTTTTTACCTTTTGTTTAATATTTATATCCAAATTACTAAAATTTTTTGTTAACTTTATAGATATTAAATGCATTTTTGGCGTTTCTTTAACCATTTCTAAAAGATTTAACTCTATATTTTCAAGTTGTGCGTCTGAAAAGCCGCCGTTGATTTTTAATAATTCTAAAATAGCTGATATATTGCTCATAACCCAAGGGTGAGCTTTTCCGCAATTATGGCAGCAGTTTGGCCTAAAATATTTTCTAGGAAAAAATTTTCCTTCTTCATTAACATAAGAACCTTTAATTTTTGTTCCGCATTCATCACATTCATTTATAACTTTTTCACCGCATACAGAACAGAATTGTTCATTCTTTTCAGGGTGTAAATTAGCAGTAGTATTAATTATATGGCCATTTTTACATATTAAAGCATTATCGAAATAAGGTGTTTTTATATTCTCACCCATAAATTATAACCTTATTTGGTTTTTAATAATTATAGCAAAATAAGTTTAGAGCAGGCAGCAAGCCCGAAAAAGGGCTTGGATTTAGCAAGAGAAAGTAGATACATACTCATAAGGAGTTGGTCTTCCCTCAACTGGAACAACATGTCTTTCGAATTGGTAATCGATATAAGTTTTAATGAAATCATCACTCATTACCGGTTTTAAGAATTCATGGTCTTTTTCTAAACCTTCTAAAGCATCTCTTAAAGTATTTGGCAATTCAGGAATGCCTCTCTCTTTAAGGTCGTCTCTTGTTAACTCGAACAGGTCTTCATTTACAGGCCCTACTAAATCGTATCCGCCTTTTTCGATACCGTCAAGTCCTGCCATCATTAGAACAGTAAATGCTAAATATGGGTTAGATGAGCTGTCTGGGAATCTTGTTTCGATTCTTGTAGACTTTTCACCTGCACCGTAAGGAATACGGCAAGCTGCAGAGCGGTTTTGGCTTGAGTAAGTTAAAATTCTTGGTGCTTCAAATCCAGGCAATAGTCTCTTATAAGAGTTGGTTGAAGGGTTTGTAAATGCAGCAACAGCCTCTTTGTGGTGGAAAATACCGCTTAAGTAATCAAGAGCAGTTTTGCTTAAGTTTGCATATTCACCTTCTTGATAGAACAGGTTTTTGCCATCTTTCCAAAGTGACTGGTGAACATGCATACCGTTACCGTTGTCGTTGTAAATCGGTTTTGGCATGAAAGTTGCAGTTTTACCATTTAAGTGAGCAACCATTTTTACTACATATTTATATTTTTGAACATTATCAGCTGCAGTTATCAGGTCGCTAAATACAACTCCGATTTCACCTTGAGCTTGAGCAACTTCGTGGTGGTTTAGAACTACATCAATGCCAACCTCTTCAAGAACTTGCATCATTTCTGCTCTTAAATCTACCATTGTATCTGTTGGCATAACAGGGAAATAACCGCCTTTAATTCTTGGTCTGTGGCCGATATTTATGCTGTCTTCATATTCTGCATCATCTGCCCAGTGGCCTTCGTCAGAATCTACTCTGAAATATTGCTCATTGTCTTTATCTTTAATTACAACATTATCGAAAATAAAAAATTCATTTTCAGGCCCGAAATATGCAGCGTCTGCCACACCTTTCTCTTCTAAAACTTTTAACGCTTTTTTAGCAATAGATCTTGGACATTTTGCATAAAGTTCATTGTTGTAAATGTCATAAACATCACAAATTACAACAACAGTCGGATCAGCAGTGAAAGGATCTAAAAAAGCAGTCGGAACATCCGGCTTTAGAATCATGTCAGACTGGTTTATAGGCTGCCACGCCTCAATAGAAGAACCGTCAAACGGGAAACCGTTTTCTAAATTTTCAGCATTTACAGCGCTCATTCTGTAAGTAATGTGATGCCACGCACCTTTAATGTCTGTAAATCTTAAATCTACAAACTCCACTTCGTTCTCTTCGCAGAACTTGAAAAACTCGTCAATATTGTTAACAAATTTGCCCATTGTTACTCCTCTTAAAATTTAAACACTATATTATACCTATAAATTAGCTTTATTCATCGTAAAATATTGCTTAAAATTTATGCAATTGTTTATCTTTGTTGATAAATGTTACACAGCTGTCATAACCAGCTCTTTTGGCAAGTTCGGCTGCCTGGGGGTATCCAAAACCCACCTGTTCTATTTTATGCGCATCTGAACCAAAAGTTATGTCGATGGAATTTTCGTAACACATCTCCAACAGCTCCAGGCTTGGATAAACCTCTTTAACCGGCTTTCTTAAACCGGCACTGTTTAACTCTACGGTTAAATTTGCTTCTTTTATAGCTTTTATTGCATTTTTAGCAATCAGCCGCACATCTTTTTTTGGCCGGTAATTAAATACCTTTATTAAATCCAAATGTCCGACAATATTAAATTTTCCGCTTTTTGCCATTGCAGCAACTGCATCAAAATAGTCTTGGTAAATTTTATCTATATCCCTGTTTTTATATTCGCCGATAAATTCAGGATTGTCAAAGCCCCACTTATTAATAAAATGTACTGAGCCTATCAAATAATCAACATTGGCATTTAAAACCCGCTCATCCATATATCCGTGCAGAAAGTCAACTTCGTAAGCCAGCCTAATATCTATTTGCCCTTTAAACTCATCTTTTAAATTCAAAATCTCTTGCTCATATTCGTGCATTTGCGAAAAACCCATACGGTATTTTTTATCAAACTCCATAGGGGCATGGTCGCTAAACCCAAAAATATCTATACCCTCTTCAACCGCTTTTAAAACAAACTCTCTAGGACTCCCCTCTGCATGGTTGCAAAGTGGGGTGTGGTTGTGTAAATCTACTCTCATTTTAAAATCCTATTGTAAAAGATTTTTACCGATATTTACCAACTCTTCAACTTTATGAAAATGGTAAGTTTTGTAAGGATATGTATTGGGTTCAATTAAAAACAGCTTTTTATTTTTTATCTGCTCTTTAATTAAATTTGTCTGATTGTATATTAAAAGTCTCATAGATTTTTCAAACATCTCTAAAACATTTGCAGTTTTAAACAGATTGTCAGGCAACTCTTTTTCAAAAGAGTTAAACCCTAGTACATCTACTGCTAAAATTGTATCCAATGTAGCTTCTTTTAAACCTAAATTTTCACATAAAAAACCGTCTGCGTAAACAGTGCCATTTATAATTTTTTCACTAAAAATTCCCGGAATAGCCATTGTTGCCAAAAGAGCATCTTTAAGCAAAATATCATCATTTCTGCTAAAAACTTTTTTTTGGCCGTTTAAAAGATTAGTGGCGATTAATTTTAAATCTATTTCAGTATCTTTTATTTTTCTATTTTCGAAAATAGTATTAAATATCTTTTCAATTTTTGAACTGTCTATTATTGAGTTTCCGCCAAATGAAAATTTAATCCATTTTGATATATCTGAAAACTGTTCCAGTAAACTGTAAATTTCATTAAAATTTAATCCGATTGCTGTACATGCTCCGATTATACCGCCCATGCTTGTACCTATAATTTCAGACGGTTTTAATAAATGTTTTTCTAAATCGCTGATTACCCCTAAATGAGCTATTCCTAAAGCACCGCCGCCCGATAAAACCAGGCTGAAGTTATTGTTTTTTAACTCTTGTTTCATTGACAACGCTCTAATATTTTTGATAAAAGTATATCATAAAGAAGTTTACCGATAAAACCTTCCCAAAAGGGAAGCTGGTTTTAATAACTGTTTATTAATAAATTTATATCTAAAGGTCCCAGTTTTATTCTTTTTCTTATAGGTTTTACAGGCGCATATATTTCCCTGTTTCTAGAAAAATAGATTGTCTGTCTGTTTTCTATGCCGCTGTTTAAATTTTTGGCTCTTAAATCCAATTTTAAAGTTTGATATTTTTTTGTACTTGGATTATAATTCATTCCTGTAATTTTTGCTTTTACTACTAAATTGCCTTTATACCAGGTTATTTGCAGGGCGTTGCTGTAATATTTTGCTCTTGCAAGCCCCAAAGGTCTTTGGCCGCCGCCGGTGTTTTTCCATGCGCGCACATAAAGCTGGTTATCCACTTTTCTGATTGTGAGTTTGGATATTGCACTAAATGCTCCTGTGCTTTTCCAGTTGCCAACATAGCGGTTTTTAATATTTGAATTTACAGCGCCTTTTTTTCTGAAAATAAAACTTCTTGTAACGACAATTTTTCTGTTGGTATCTATTTTTTTCTCGTAAACTTTTATTTTTGTGCTGTTAATCGGTTTTATATAAAGCACCAGGTTTTTTGCCCCAAACCCCCACGCTTCAAAAAGTCCGGTGCCGGTTTTGGTTGCATTTTTTCTTTTTAATTTTACAATATGCTCATCTCTGTAAAGGTATGGCGTTATTGCAGTGCCGCTGATTTTCAGTTTTATCGGGTCGTTGTATTTGTAGCTGCTTTTATTAACCCAAGTGCCGCTGTAGTTAAAGCCAAATGCCGATGCTGCTAAAACAGCCAACAGTAAAAAAACTCTTTTCATTTTGCTCTCCTTTGAGTTGTTATATTGACATAATAGATAAAAAGAGTGAAACAAAAGTGAAGAGTGCGTGAAAAAATGGTGAAGTTTTAAAATTTAGCGGATATTAATAGAGAAATCCAAAAAGCCAAAGCGGTATTTTATTGCCAAAACCTAGTTCTATGTCGTCAGCTGCAATAAAGCTGTTATTTAAATTTTCTATCTGTTTATAAGATTTATTTTTACCCCCAATTTCGAAAATATACCTGTTGTTTACCAGATAATCACCTTTTTTAGAAGCATAAATTGTTTCATCCAAGAAAGATTTTTCCAACTCAAAACAGTTTTTTATCTGATTAACAAAAAAGCTTTCTCTTAAACTTCCTATATTTGCATCTTTAGATACGGCAAATGATAAATTCGGATTTTGCATAACTATTTTTTCCGGTTTAGCCAGCAGGTTATAGCCTTTTTCTTTGCTTCTAATGCTGTTTATTATTTTGGCCCGCTCTAAAAGTTCTAAATAGTCATACACTTTGGGGCGTGAAATTGAAGTAGACTGTGATATATCTGTAATGTTTGGCACAAAAGGAACGCTTACTGCAAGCAGATATATAAGTTTTTTTAATTTTTTTATCTCTTTAATATGGATATTTTCAATATAAGTCAAATCACTCTCTAAAATTGTATTGAGTATTTGAATAATTTTTTGATGATAACTTTCAAATCCCTCAAGAAAAAAAGGATAAGCTCCATATTTTAAATACTCTTTAAAATAGGGCAGAGGTTTAATTTTTGCTCCAATTTCTTGAGCTATCTCTATATGGTTTGTTAAAATTTCTTCGAGAGTGAAGCTTTCAAATTTTTTACCTTGAAATAGTAAATATTCTCTAAAAGATAAATTTTCTAAATGGTAAATCATACATCTTCTTGATAAATCGCTATCCTGCTTTTGAATTTGTAGTATTGAAGACCCAGAAAAAATAACTTTTAATTCCAACTGATCATATATCTGTTTTATATGCCCTGCCCAATTTTCATACTTGTGTACTTCATCCAAAACAAGCAGCTCTCCTCCATACTGTTCAAACTCTTTGGCAAGCTCAAATAGCGAAGCAGAAGCCAATGCAGGCACATCTAAACTTATATAAAGAGCTTTTTTGGAATTATTAAAATTCTCTTTTAAATATTGTAGCATTAGGGTTGTTTTACCAACCCCTCTTTGCCCTAAAACAGAGATAAGTTTTTGAGAAAAATCTATTTTTTTATAAAGATACCGCTTATGGGAAAGTTTTATTTTTTTTAACCTGACTAAATAATCTTCAAATAGTTTATGTAAATTCATATTTACACCTTTGGATTAAAATGTAAATATATATTAACAAATTTATACTATTTTGTCAATATAAAATAACAAAATAGACAATTTTTTATCTGGTGTGGCTTATTTTTTTAAAACCGTAAACAGTCCCAATGCTGCTGCAGATGTCAGTATTATGGAAGCTCCTGATGTTATGTCGAATTGATAGCTGATTATTAACCCTATAATTGTAAAAATAGCAGAGAGCAGGGCGGATTTTAGCATCATGGTGTATAAAGAGCTGCTTATCTGTTCAGCTATATAGGTGGGGATGCTCATAAGCGCAATTACCAAAATGAGCCCCACAACTTTAATTGCAACAACAACAGCCAAAGCAGAGAGCATTAAAATAGCGGTATAGAAAAATTTTGCATTTATCCCTCTTAAAGAGGCGTATTCACTGTCGTAAGAGACAGCTAAAATCTCTTTGTAAAATCTGTGTACAAAAAGCAGCACAGCAACTGTTAAGAGTGCCATATAAATTATATCGCTTTTGCTAACAGCCAAAATAGAGCCAAAAAGGTAACTCATTAAATCAACATTATATCCAGGCGTTAAATCTACAAACACAATCCCTACAGCCATTCCAACAGCCCAGATTAATCCTATAAATATATCGAGCCTGTGGCGCTGTTTAAAGCTTACAAGCGCAATTATATAAGCGCTGGCAAGAGCAAAAAGAGATGCCCCTAAAAATATAGGAAGCCCAAAAAATAGAGCCAGCCCGATTCCTCCGTAAGAGCTGTGAGCAATGCCGCCTGCTAAAAAAGTCATTCTGTTTACCAAAATCAGCGAACCTATAATTCCGCTTATAATGCTTACTAAAATTGCGGCTGCTATGGCATTTTGAATAAAAGTGTAGTGCAAAGCCTCTATCATTTTTTCTCTCCTAGCATCTGCATTAATTCAACTTCGCAAAAGTGCCCTTCGTTATCTATTTTAAAGCCGCCCTCTTTTAAATCGTGCATAAAACCTTCCTGGTTGATGTAAAGCACCCGGTTTGCATATTGCGAAATTACGGTTAAGTCGTGCGTTACAACCAAAACTGTTATCTCTTGGTTTAGTTTTTTTAATAGGGAGTATATCTCTTTTTGCCCATTAATATCGATATTTGATGTAGGCTCATCCAGAATTAAAAGTTTAGGATGCGAGCAGATTGCCCTGGCAATCATAACCCTTTGGCGCTGTCCGCCTGAGAGTTCAGAAATTTTACTGTGTAAAAAGCCTTGCATTCCTACCTTTTCCAAAGAGCTTTTTGCACACTCTATTTCAAATTTTGAGTAGCCTATTTTAAAAAAACTTTTTAAAGTTTTATGTTTTGAACCGTTGCCCATCATTACAACATCCAAAACAGAAATCGGAAATTCGGGGTTTATATTTGTATTTTGAGGCACATAACCAATCTCTACTGGATTTTTTATCTCTTCATCTAAAAAAACAGTTCCGCTTTTTGGCTCTAAAATTCCAAGAATTAATTTTATAAGCGTAGATTTTCCACCGCCGTTTGGTCCGGTTATGGCAAAAAAATCACCCTTGTAAAGGGTGAAGTTTATATTTTTTAAAACCAAATCTTTTTTGTAAGAGAAGTTTAAATTTCTTACCTCTAAAAGCTTTTTTAAGGGTGGATTAGTCTGCCAAATCATTTGCGAAATTCTTTAAATTTTTTAGGACATCTTCGTTTAATGGAGATATCTTTATTACTTTGCTTTTTAACTCTTTTGCAATTATGTTTGCGCTTTTATCTGAAAATTCAGGCTCTGCAAAAATAGCTTTAGGGTTGATTTTTTGGGCGGTTTTAATAATTTTAATCAACTCTTTGGGGCTTGGCTCTTTTCCGTTTATCTCGATTGCAATCTGTTTTAAGTTGAACTCTTTGGCAAAGTAGCCCCATGATGGGTGAAAAGTTATAAATTTTCTATTTTTTAATTTGGAAAGTTTACCCTCAATATCTTTTTTGCTTATTTCTATTTTGTTTAAAAATTTTTGCAAATTTTTTAAGTAAAGTTCCCTGTTTTTGCTGTCGGCTTTAATTAGGGCGTTTGCAGTATTTTTTGCAATAGTTTTTAAATTATCCAAAGAGAGCCAAATATGTGGATCTGGCTCTCCCGCCTCTTCACCTTGTGTAATTGGAAATTTGGTAATATTTTTGTCGGTATGGATAATTTTTAAAGAACTGTTTTGCGCTTTAAATTTCGGCAGCCACGCTTTTTCAAATTCTACTCCGATTGCAAAATAGAGTTTTGCCCTGCTTACAGCCGCCATTTGCGAAGGTTTGGGCTCGTAAGTGTGCGGAGAGCTCCCTGGTGTGACAATTGTTGTAATATCAGCATTTGGAGCAATCTGTTTAACAATATAACTCTGTGGCGGAATGCTGACAATAACATTCAGTTTTGCAAAAATTAAAATAGTAGAAAAAATTGCAGCTATAATAATTTTTTTCATTAACTCTCCAAATTTTTTTGTAATTATAGCATAGTTACATTTGATTGAAAGTTTATGTTGTAAGTTGGAAGCGGGGTATCGGAACGGAAAAATATTTTTGTAGCCAGAAAAGAAGCGCAAATTGTCATTCTGTGCGGAAAACTGTAAATTTTTTTATTGCCGCTTTCTGTTCTCTGCTATCTGTTTTCCAAATGAATCCACGGTTTAAATAAAAGCTAAAAGCACAAAGCTAAAAGCCGGTAATGTAGTGCATTTTGTAATTCCTAGCTTGACCAGGAATCAACGGTTTTTGAAACCGATAAGTTTTGCTTCCTATCTTCCAAGCATCACATCATTAAAATGTCGGGGTGAGGGCACCCCGACCTACGTTCTGATTACGGAATACGGATTACAGATTACGGAAAAAATATTTTCTAATCTCTAATTTCTAATCTCTAATTG
>JALVXO010000121.1 GCA_027022775.1 Campylobacteraceae bacterium | reverse complement strand
GGCTCTAAAGCTTCAAAAGCAAGCGATAAAGATGCTGTTTTTATTAAAAAAGTTTTAGCAAGCACAGAAGATGTGTGGAAACAGATTTTGCCAAAATACGGTATAAGATACCGCGAACCGACCCTGGTTTTATATAGGGGCCACACCACCAGCGGATGCGGATTTGCTTCGGCGCAAATGGGTCCTTTTTACTGCCCGGTTGACCAAAAGATTTACTTAGATTTAGGCTTTTATGATGAGTTAAAAAGGCGCTTTAACGCTCCGGGCGATTTTGCCCAGGCGTATGTTTTGGCTCATGAAGTAGGGCACCATGTTCAAAACCTTCTTGGCACGCTGCAAAAGGTTCAAAGGTTAAAGCAGAGCTGGGGCGGCGGCAAAAGGGCAAATGCTTTGCAGGTTAGAGTGGAGCTTCAGGCTGACTGCTACGCCGGTGTATGGGCGCACTATATGCAAAGGCATTTAGAGAGGGGAGATATCCAAGAGGCGCTTAATGCCGCCAACCAAATAGGTGATGACACTCTTCAAAAACGCTCTCAGGGGTATGTGGTGCCAGATAGCTTCACCCACGGCTCTTCCCGCCAAAGAATGGAATGGTTCGCCAGAGGCTACAAAAACGGCGATATAAGAGCATGCAACACTTTTGAGTAAATAATAATGGATAATTGATAATTTCCGTTTTCTGTTTTCCGAACGTAGGTGCGGCCATGCCGCATAATTAGTGACAGTGACAGTTGACAGTGACAGTTTAGATTGCGTCATTCCCGCGGAAGCGAGTTTATTAGAGATTAGAGAAATATTTTCCGTAATCTGTAATCCGTATTCCGTAATCCGAATGTAGGTCGGGGTGCCCTCACCCCGACGTTTTTGCGTTGTGTTGCCTTAAAGAATGGAAGCAATACATAGGTTACAAAATCCATGGATTCATTCAGAGAACGGATAACAGATAACGGAAAATGGCAATAATAACATATTTACAGTTTTCTGTTTTCTGCTTTCCGTTTTCCGTATGGAATGAGGAGATACTTTTCTTTGCCGGTTTTTGTTTTGAATTTTAAACTTTACTTAATATAAATGGATATATTGAGCCTTAACTTAATGGCATTGCTCCATAAACCTCAATCCTCAACCCTAATTTTGCAACTTAAATAGCTTTTGCTGTTACAAAAATCTGCTAAAATAACCTTTAAGGAGGTTTGCTATGAAAACTTTAGCGGTTATTAATGAGATAAAAGATATTCACGAAGTTCTTAAAAAGGCGGTCGGTTTTGCAAAAGAGGGGGTATTAGAGGTTCTTTTTGTGCACGAAGAGGGGCTTTTTGACCTGCCCGATCTTTTTAAGCCTGAATTTATGGAAGATGAGTCAATAGATAAAGAGGCAGTAAAAAAAGAGATTAAAAAGGTTTTAAAAGAGTTAAAATACCCAAAAGAGTGCGCGGTTTTTGTTTACATAAACGATACGGCATCTCATGTAGAAACACTTTTAAAAGAGAGTAAAGCTTTAATTGTTACAAAATATAACACAAGCACCCAGAAACTGGCTGAAAGCAGTTACGATTTGTTATATTTAAAAGAGCCGGCAAAAGAGAGTTATAAAAATATAGCCATTGTTGCAAACCTGACCCCAAAAGACAGCCAGCTTATAGAGTTTGCCAAATCAAATTTTAAAGATGCAAATTTAACCCTGATTTATGACTATATCTATATGATAGATATGAACCTTATTGCAGTTGATCCGCTAGCAGGCATTGATGCAGACCCATATTTGGATGAAGAGTTAAAAGAGGCAAGCAAAAAACGGTTCGATTCCCTCACAGAAGGCGCAAACTTAAAAGGGGTCTTTTTAGAAGGGGTAGATAAAGAGAATATTACAGATTTTATTAATGAAAACCGTTTCGATTTAACAATCATTGAAAAAATAGACACCCAGCTGCTCGAAGATTTAAAAAGCGATGTGCTGGTTATGTAAAAGCAGCTCTATTTTATTCTTAAGACCCTCTCTCCAACCTGCACGCCAAGCAGAGGGTTTGAGTTTTTATTGCCGATTTTTGCTCTAGAGACTGCTCAAAAAGTCTAAAATATTTGCCTTAATCGTCATTCTGAGCGAAGCGAAGAATCTATTTACTACCGTTCTATAGAGTTTCTTCGCTACACTCAGAATGACTGAAATAGGTAATTTTACAGAAATTTTAACTTTTTGCGCACTCTCCTATGCTGTTAATGCCGGATGCCGGTTTTAAAAATATCGATTTTCCCTTTTTTAAAATCCACAACTATTTTTACTGTCGGGGTTTTCTTTAAAATGGACTTTTTGCTTATGCCGTGCAGGTAAACTTTATATTTGCTTAAGGATTTTCTCTTAAGAGGATTGCTAAAGACAGGGTCGCTTTGATCTTTTAAATCTTTTTTGCCCTTATAAAAATTTGCTCTGTCTTGACGGATAATATCAGCAACTCTTAAAAGTTTGCTGCCTTTAGAGTTGTAGTGGTCTTTTCTGCTTAATTTGGCAATATAAGAGATTTTAGAAACTCTCTTTTTGTGCCTTTTTAACGGTTTTATCCATGAATCTATAAACGCTCCCC
>JALVXO010000120.1 GCA_027022775.1 Campylobacteraceae bacterium | reverse complement strand
ATTGTAAACGCTTCCGCCTGTTGATTCTACGGTGCATTTTATATGGGTCTCTTTTTGCGTTTTGTTCATCATTTTACAAATCGCGCCGCCTGTCGGGTAATAAACGCCTGTAACACCGCCAGTGCCGATTGTTATAAATTCGGTTGCATAAATTGATGATGCCAAAACTGCTGTTAATAGGGTTTTTTTAAGCATATATTTTCTCCTTAGTTTTTATGGTTGTTTTATTTATATATCTTAATTTAGCATTCTGTGAAAAGAGATTTAAAATTGTTATTCTGTCATTCTGAGCGCAGCGAAGAATCTATTCTCTGCCGTTATATAGAGATTCTTCACTTTGCTCAGAATGACATATTAAAAAAACATTGCGAAGCAATGTTTCCAAAACTATTCACTCTTCATTAATCACTATTCACTAAAACAAGCTTCCCTCATAAGAGCCTCTGTTTAATATCTCTTCTGGATTTAACATATAACAAAACGCAAAATTATAGTGTTCCTGTTTTAAAATTTGCTTTGCTTCCTCCACGGTTTCATGCCAGAGAGGCCTTTCGATGTTTTCAAGCTTTGTCTTTGGCGGAGTTAAGACGATGCTTTTTATCCATTTTTTCTGTCTTTTTAAATAGTCTAGCGCTTTGTCTATAATTTCAAGCGAATTTACAAAAACAAGAACCTTTTCGGTTGTTCCTTTTAATGCAGGGCTTAAATCGTTTTCTATATAGTACGGTTTAAACTCTTTTGTATATTTTAAACGGTTTAAATCGTAATCTATTTCGAATTTTTGGCAAAATTTAACCACTTTTTTTAAATTGTCAAAAAATATCGGGGAGAGTTCAGCATTTTGGTAAATATATTTTTCTATTTTAAAGGTTGTGCGAAGCAGAGTGTCTGAAATTATGTAACCGCTTACGCTCTCTTCTAACTCTAAGAAATTTGGCGAAATAGAGCTTGCCAGCTCTTTGGAACTTGTAATATAAATTTCGTAATCAGAATTCAAAACCGCTTCGAAACTTTTTTGCCAATCGGCAGTTAAAATAGAGTAAATGCTGCTGCGCCTAGCGCTTATAGTTTTTAGCAAAGAGACCTCTATCTCTTTAAAGTAGTAAATTTTGCTCTCTTTTTGCAGCACAACATAACGCAAAAAATTAACTGTAGCCTCTTTTATAGATTGGACTTTAATATAGGCAATTTCCGGGTCGGTTATTTCCAGATTGCCCTCGTAAACAATTGCATAAGCGCCGTTTTCTATTGCTTTCTGGACGCTTTGCAAATCGCAGGCAAAGTATAAATCGCCGCTTTCTACTTTAGATGGGTAAATTGTTGCAGATTCAACTTTGCTTACTTTTGGAGCATTAACAATTTCGCCGCCGATAATATTTACCAAATTCTCTATTGTCACAGCTTTCCTTACGATACTTTTGTTCCTGCTTTTTTAGGGGTTTCGGGACGGAGCAGGCTTAAGCCGTTTTCATCTTTTGCAGCAAGCAGCATCCCTTCGCTGAGCATCCCCATAAGCTTTGCAGGTTTTAAGTTTGCTACAACGCACGCTTGAGTGCCAACCAGGCTCTCTGGCGAATACCACTCTTTAATGCCTGCAATAATTTGGCGCGGCTGCTCTTCGCCCAAATCCACTTTTAATTTAAGCAGTTTTTTGCTTTTTGGAACCTCTTTAGCTTCTACAATAGTTCCGATTTTCAGCTCGGTTTTAAAGAATTCATCTATTGTAATTATACCGGTATTTTGGCTGCTTTTGTCTTCTTTTTTGACTTTTGGCTCCTCTTTTTTGGTTTCGGGCTCTTTTAGTAACTTCTCTTCTATTCTAGGGAATAGCGGCGAGATTTTTTCGATTGTAAAGTCTTCTAAAAGCCCTTTTTCTTTAAATAGTTTGCTGTAACTCTCAAAATCTATTTTAAAGCCAAGTGCAGAGGCTATCTTGTCGGTGGCTTTTGGCATAACAGGGTGCAGCATAATTGCAACTTTTGCCAAAATGTTTGCAATTAAACCGTTAAGTGCAAGGGCTTCTTCTTTTTTACCCTCTTTAATTAGATTCCACGGCTGATATTTATCGATTGCTTTGTTTGCCACGCTTAAAGGCTTCCAGAGCTCTTCTAAATATCTGTGAAGCTGCATATCGAATAAAAGAGGCTCCAGGTTGTCTAAATAGCTGTTTACTTCATCAAGTTCTGCCTGGTAATATTTAAAGACATCTTTGCTGCTTACTCTTCCTTCGTTGTATTTGCCGCTCATTCCTATAAGGCGGTTTAGCAGGTTTCCAAGGTCGTTGCCAAGGTCACTGTTTATTCTATCCATCAAAGCTTTTTGGCTAAAGTCGCCGTCTCCGCCAAATGGCACTTCGCGCAGCATAAAGTAGCGGAAATTTTCAAGCCCGTAAGCGTCTGCAACCTCTTTAGGGTTAATTACATTCCCCTTTGATTTGCTCATTTTTTCGCCGTTTCTTGTCCACCATCCGTGCGCAGCAATATGTTTTGGAAGCGGAAGCTCAAGGCTCATTAAAAATGCCGGCCAGTAAATTGCATGAAAGCGCAGAATATCTTTGCCTATAAGATGCACGCGCGCAGGCCAGTAATCCATTTTATCTTCGGTTGTGCCGTAACCTAACGCGGTGATATAA
>JALVXO010000119.1 GCA_027022775.1 Campylobacteraceae bacterium | reverse complement strand
TAACAGCGGTTGCGTTTCCGGCAACGCTATTTTTAGCAAGACTGGTCAGCAGAAAACTGGCTAAACTTGACACAGAAAAGCTTAAGCTTTCGATTTACGAGTGCGGTCCTGAACCTGATAAACAGCCAAACACTATTTCGGTTCAGTTTTATCTGATTGCACTTCTGTTTATTCTTTTTGATGTGGAAATTGTATTTATGTTCCCGTGGGCGATAGATTTTAAACCGCTTGGGACTTTTGGATTAATTGAGATGATTCTGTTTATTGTCCTGCTTGCAATCGGATTTGTGTATGCATGGAAGAAAGGAGCGTTAGAATGGCACAGCATCAAGTAAATTACGCCTCTGCAGGAGGCTTGCCGGTGGTTTTAACATCGGTGGATCACTTAATAAACTGGGGGCGTTCAAACTCTTTGTGGCCTTTAACTTACGGGTTGGCGTGCTGCGCGATTGAAATGATGGCTTCAGGTGCGTCAAGATACGACTTTGACAGAATGGGTGTAATCTTTAGAGCATCGCCAAGACAGGCAGATGTTATGATTTTGGCAGGAACCCTTACTAAAAAGCACGCAGAGTTTACAAGAAGGCTTTATGATCAGATGGCAGAGCCAAAATGGGTAATCAGCATGGGTTCATGCGCAAATACCGGCGGTATGTTTAACACATACTCTATTGTTCAAGGAGTCGACAGGATTGTTCCGGTTGATATTTACCTGCCAGGCTGTGCGCCAAGACCTGAAACTTTGCAGTATGCAATGATGATGCTTCAGCAGAAAATCAGACGCGAAAGCGCAAATATGAATAAAAATCAAAAGCAAAGGTTCATATAATGAGAAGATATACCCCAAAAGACAATGTTCAGAAAAAGGCGAAATATACAGACAGATTCTGGGTTGCTCCGCAAGTTCCAAGAGAAGAGGTAGAAGAGGGCAGCTTTTTTGAAACTGTTATAGATGAGTTAAAAAGTAACAATATAGAGCTTTTGGATTTTTATGTGGAGCTTGGGCAGCTGGTTATTCATATTAAACCGGAAGATAATGTAAAAACCCTAAAGACACTTAAAGAGAAGTCGTGCTTTAAAATGTGCAGCGAACTTAGCGCTATCGATTATTTGGCGCAAGATGGCGAATTTGAAGTTTTCTACCAGCTTTTAAATTTGGACAAAGCGCAAAGAGCAAGGGTTATTACAAGAATTAAAGAAGACCAGGCGATTGAGAGTGTAGAGAAAGTTTACAGAATGGCAAACTTCGCAGAGCGTGAAATGTATGATATGTTTGGAATTTATGTAAACAACCACTCTTATTTAAAAAGAATTCTTATGCCTGATGACTGGGTTGGCCATCCGCTTCGCAAAACCTACCCTCTTCAAGGCGACGAGCACGCCCAGTGGTATGAGGTTGATAAAATATTTGGCAAAGAATACCGCGATATTATCGGTCCTGAAAATAGAGACCCTGCAAGAGTTGACAGATACGATACGCAGCGCTTTGCTAGAGTCGGACACGAAGTTCCGTTTGGCGCAGACCCTGAACTTGTGGATAAAACAGATACCCCTATTGAGAGCAGATACTCTAAAACATTCTTAACCGATTACACAAAAGGCTCTAAAGAGCTTGAAAACAGGAGATAAGATGCAACAGCCAAATAAGTTAAAACCGTTTTTTGAAAACCTCAATTTTGAGCGAAAAGATAACACAATGGTTATCAACTTCGGTCCGCAGCACCCGTCTGCCCACGGACAGCTGCGCCTTGTTCTTGAGCTTCAGGGAGAGCAGGTTGTAAAAGCCTATCCTGATATCGGATACCTGCACCGCGGCGTTGAAAAGATGGCAGAAAATATGATTTATAACGAATTTTTGCCAACAACCGACAGACTTGATTATATCGCATCAACTGCAAACAATTACGCTTTTGCGCTGGCGGTTGAGAGGCTGCTGGGAATCGAAGATAAAGTGCCGCGCCGTGCAAAAGTTATTAGAACCATGCTTTTGGAACTTAACAGAATTATCTCTCACCTTTTCTTCCTTGCAACGCATGCGCTTGATGTAGGTGCTATGTCTATTTTCCTTTACGCTTTCCGCGAGAGAGAGTTTGCAATGGATTTAATGGAGGATTACTGCGGTGCAAGGCTTACACACTCTGCGGTAAGAATTGGGGGAGTGCCTCTTGATTTACCGCCGGGGTGGATTGAGAATTTAAGCAACTTTTTAAATAAACTGCCTGACCAGATTAAACTTTATGAAGATTTGCTGACAGAAAACAGAATCTGGAAAATGCGTCTGGAAGATGTGGGTGTTGTATCTAAAGAGATGGCTCTTGAGTGGGGCTGCACTGGGCCGATGCTTAGAGGTTCCGGAATTGCTTACGATGTTAGAAAAGAGGAGCCTTATGAACTTTACGATGAGCTTGATTTTGATATTCCAGTAACTGACAGATGCGACAGTTACGGAAGATACCGCCTTTATATGGAAGAGATGAAAGAGTCTATTAAAATTTTAAGACAACTTATTAGTATGTATCCAAAAACAGAGCCAAAATTGATGGCGCATGCTCCTAAATATATTTCTGCTCCAAAAGAGGAGATTATGACTCAAAACTATGCTTTAATGCAGCACTTTGTACTTGTAACTCAGGGTATGCGTCCGCCAAAAGGGACTGTTTATGCGCCGACAGAGTCTCCAAAAGGGGAGCTTGGCTTCTTTATCCGCTCTGAAGGGGAGCCTTATGCTTACAGACTTAAAGTCAGAGCGCCAAGCTTCTTCCATACAGGATTGCTGCAGGATCTGCTTGTTGGGTGTTATGTTGCCGATGTTGTAACAATTATTGGAAGCACAAATATCGTATTTGGAGAGGTTGACCGTTAGGTCGCCTTTAAAGGGGAAGAGATGAAAAGATATGATTTAAGACATTTAAAAGATAATTTTTACGACAGAATGGTTGAACTTATCGATACAGATTTAAAGCCAAACGAAGTGGGTATTTTCCTTTTCGAAATCGGCGATTTCAGCCCGATTCAAAAGAGTGCCGACATTATAAAAGAGCACGGCCATGAATTGATGAACTCTTTAAAGTTTAACGAAGTTGACTGGACAATAGTGGTCAAAAAAAAGGGTAGCTAATGTCACAGGTTCTCTTTTCAACTTGGCAAGGCGAATTGATAGACAATCGCGGCAAGCCAAAAGAGGAGTGGGAAGAAACAAAATTCAAACTCCCCCTGGAGTATGACAGCGGCACACCAAGCCGCGCATTTATAGGCTGGGACGGCGTTGCGATATTTGATGAAAATATCGATGCGGTTAAACTGGCTTGCGAATACGCCCACCAGTATCAGAAATACTCCGAAGCGTGCGGCCGGTGTGCGCCTGGACGCTGGGGCGGCAGAATTTTGTATGACCTGCTTGACAAAATCGCAAGAGGCGAGGGGAGTTTTGACGATATTGAGCATTTGCAAGAGATTAGCAAAACAATGATGCAAACAAGCAAATGCGAAATCGGAAGAACTGTTCCAAAACCTCTTTTGGATTTGATGGAGCACTATAAAGAGCAGTTTGATGTATGTATTTTAGAGCAGAAAAAATCGCATGAGTATGATAAAGATACAAAATATATCGCAAAAATTACCGCTCCTTGTATGGATATGTGCCCAAGCCATGTGGATATTCCGGCATACATTGAGGGGGTTCGCGATATGGAGTTTACAAACTCCCTAAAAGCGACCCGCCAGACTATGCCTTTGGCGCACACTTGCGGCCGCGTATGTCCGCACCCGTGTGAAGATGCATGCCGCAGGGCGAACCTGGATGAGCCAATCTCTATTATGGAGCTTAAGCGGCTAGGAGCAGATTATGAGACAGACCACAACCTGCAGTGGCTCCATCCGCAAGAGCCAAAACCGCCAAGAAACGACGGTAAAAAGGTTGCAATTGTGGGTGCTGGCCCTGCTGGGCTTACAGCTGCATACTACCTTGGGCTTGAAGGGATAGCGGTAGATATTTTCGAAGAGCTGCCGGTTCTTGGCGGCGAAGTGGCAGTGGGCGTTCCGCAATACAGAATGCCGATTGAGAAGTATAATAAAGATATCGAGCTTGTAACATCGCTCCCTACGGTAAATGTTTACACAAACCACAAGGTTGATGCCAAGCGCCTAAAAGAGCTTGACGCCGAGTATGATGCGGTTCTTTTGGCATTTGGAACGCGGCTTTCTAAAAAGGTTCGCGCCAAAAATGAGCGTGAAGAGATAAAAGGCTACTGGGGCGCTATCAGTATGCTTGATAAAGTGAATTTGTGGAATAAGTATAAAATCGGCTCTCCTGCAAGCGAAGATTTAAAAGATAAAGTGGTTGTGTGCGTAGGGGGCGGATTTACCTCTATGGATGTTGTGCGCTGTGCAGTCAGAGAGGGTGCAAAAAAGGTAATTATGCTCTATCGCCGCGATGAGAAGACAATTATTAGAAACACAACTTACGAAGAGTATCATGAAGCGGTAGAAGAGGGTGTTGAGTTTATTTTCCACTCTGCAGTTGAAGAGATTATAGATGAGAATGATGTTCTTAAAAAGCTTAAAGTAAACCGCTTTGAGCTTGTGCCTGACCCAAACGGCGGGCGTCCGCAGCTAGTTAAAATAGAAGGCGCCGATTTTGAAATTGAGTGCGATTTCCTAATTCCTGCGGTATCCCAAAGCGCAGACCTCTCTATATTGCCTGAAGAGTGGAATATTGAGCTTACAAGCTGGAATACAATTTTAACAAATGGACGCGACTATATGAGTTCGCGCCCGGGGCTTTTTGCAGCGGGCGACTGTGAATATGGCCCTATGACAATTGTTAATGCGGTAGGGCAGGCAAAAAGGGCTGCAAGCGTTATAAGCCGCTACATATATGACGGCAAAGTGAGCCTGACAGACGAAGAGATTATGGAAGACCACTTAAAGCGCCTTGGGGTTTATAATAAAAATGAAAAAATTACAGGCTGGATGCCTGGAATTCCTAGAGAGGTTAGCGAAAAGCTAAGCGTTGATGAGCGTAAAACAAACAACCTTGAGGTTAATCTAGGTTTTACAGGCGAGCAGGCGATTGCAGAAGCTGAGCGATGCATGAGATGTTACTATATTGCAATGGTGGCGGTGTAGCATGAGTGAAGTTAAAAATGTAAAAAAGCAAACTGTTACAGTTACCATTGACGGTAAAAAGATAACAGCTAATTACGGTAAAACGATACTGGAAGTTGCAAGAGAAAACGGTATTTACATCCCTACAATGTGCTATTTAACCAAAGTAGAGCCGATAGCTTCGTGCAGAATGTGCGTTGTTGAGGTTGAAGGGGTTGAGGGGATGATTCTCTCTTGCCAGGAAAAGGCGGTTGACGGCGCGGTAATTACAACAAACAGCGAACAGTTGGAAAAAGAGCGCCAAAACATTATGAAGCTTTACGATGTAAACCACCCGCTAGAGTGCGGCGTTTGCGATAAAAGCGGCGAGTGCGATTTGCAGAATAAAACGCTTGAGTTTGGCGTGGCGGAGCAGAGTTTCAGTGCAAAAGATATGCATAGACCGGTGCAGAATTGGGGCTTTATAAGTTATGACCCGTCTCTTTGTATTTTATGCGAAAGATGTGTGCGGGTTTGTAACGAAATTGTAGGAAGCGAACAGCTTCAAATCAGCCCGGGCGGTTATAAATCGACAATTGTTAATACTAAGCCAGAAAATGACTGTGTAAGCTGCGGCGAGTGTATGGCGGTATGTCCTGTTGGTGCTCTAGTTAGCACAGACTTTAAATACACTGCAAATGCGTGGGAGTTGAATAAAATTCCTAGCTCTTGCGCACTTTGCAGCAGCGGATGCCAGCTCTATTACGATGTGAAACACGGCTCTATAAGCGACCCGCAAGAGAAAATTTACCGCGTTACAAATGAAGCGGAATTTAGCTCTCTTTGCGGAGCGGGGCGCTTTGGCTTTGATTATGCAAACACCGCGGCTTTTAAAGATAAAGCTAAATTCGAGCAGGCTGTAGAGGCGCTTAAAAAGGCAGATTCTATTGCATTTAGTTCCGTAATTACAAACGAAGAGGCGCTGCTTCTTAAAAATATAGCCCAAGAAACGGGAGCAAAACTTGTATGCGCCGATGCGGCGGGCTTCGCTAAATTTTTAAAAGCTTACAGCAGCACAAGCGGAAGAAGTCTGTGGAGCGCGAATTTAAAAACAGTTGCCAACAGCGATGCAATTATAACTTTAGGGCTTCGCGTAAAAGATGAAGCGCCGATGGTTAAAAACCATATTGCAATGGCGGTTAAGCACAATAAAGCAAAAGTTGTATATATGCACCCTATGGAAGATTACGCTATAGGGAATTTGGTTTCTAAATTTATTAAGTACGAAGCTGGAAGCGAAGAGGGTGTAACTGCAATGCTTCTTGAGTTTTTAACAAGAGGCAAAGAGATGCCAGAAGCCCTAAAAGAGTTTATAGATGAGCTGGATATTGGCAATATCAGCGGAGAATCGAGCGTTTCTGAAGAAGAGATAGAGAGCCTTAAACTGGAATTTTGGAAGCGCAGAAAATTTACGCTGATTGTGGGTGAAGATTTGTATAACCATCCGCAGGCGGAAAATATTGCCAAAATGCTGGGTGTAATAGAGAGATACAGCGATTTTGAACTGCTGATTGTCCCTCCGCGCTCTAACAGTTTGGGAGTTGCGCTTGTGTGCGATGAGTTAGAAGATAAGCCTAGCGGCTGGACAGTCGGATACAATGCGCCGGGCGACTTTGTATTAAGCGCGCTGGGAGACGGAGATTTGGATATGCCTGCAATAAATCAGCAGGAAGGAACCATTGCAACAGTTGACAAAAGGGTTGTGCCTTTAAATGTTGCGCTTGGATATGACGGGTATGTTTTAAATGATCTTGCCAACGCGCTGGGGGTTGGCAGAAAACATACAATCGACTTAACTAAAGAGTTGCCTCAAAACAGAGGCTTTAAGCCGCTTGAGTTTGACTCTTTGGAGTGTGCCAAATTTAGCCCATTGGGTGAAGATTTGCGCGGATATGAGCTTAAAATTATTAAAAAGAGAGCCTCTGCAAAGCTTGAAGATGTGGAGGATTTACCAAGTTTCGACGGTGTTGTTGTTTACAATTGTAACAGCGCATCGAATCCAAATCCATTTACGCAAAAGGCTAAAATGACTGCCAAAGAGCCAAAACTGGTAGGTTCTCAGCAGTTTGCCCAAGCTGCAAAACTAAATGATGGTGATTTGGTTGAGTTTGAGGTTGAGGGGCAAAGGTGCCAAAGAGTGTTTAGCATCGATACACAGATGAAAGGAACTATCGCTTTAAACCCTACTTTTGATATGGGTTTAAGTGCCTTTGCGGTATCCTCTTATAAGTTTTCTAAAGTAAATATCAAAAAAGTAGGTAGTGGCAATGAGTGATAATTTAATAACAGTAACCATTGACGGAATAGAGTGCAAAGCCAAAGAGGGCGAATATATCTTAAATATTGCCAGAGCAAACGGGATTTTTATTCCGGCAATCTGTTACCTGACAAGATGTTCGCCTACACTTGCGTGCCGCTTATGCCTGGTCGAAGCCGACGGTAAAAGGGTTTATGCCTGTAATGCAAAAGCCAAAGACGGGATGAATATTACCGTTACAACCGAAGAGATTTTGGAAGAGCGCCGCGCAATTATGGAGGTTTATGATGTAAACCATCCGCTTCAGTGCGGTGTTTGCGACCAGCACGGCGAGTGCGAATTGCAAAATTACACTCTTGAGCTTGAGGTTGACGAGCAGCACTACGCAATTGCAGACACAAAAAGAGAGACAAAAAATTTCAGCTCTGTGCTCCATTACGATGCGGGGCTCTGTATTGTCTGCGAGCGCTGTGTTACAGTCTGTAAAGATATGATTGGCGATGCTGCTCTAAAAACAGGACCAAGAGGCGGGGATAAACTGGATAAGTCTTACAAAGAGACAATGCCAAAAGATGCTTATGCGATGTGGAATAAGCTTCAAAAATCTATTATTGTCCCAAGCAACGGAACAGAGCACACAAACTGCTCAGATTGCGGAGAGTGTACCGCTGTCTGTCCTGTTGGGGCGCTTACAGAGAGGGATTTTGTTTATAAAGCCAATCCATGGGAGTTAAGAGAGGTTCCAAGCGCATGCGCGCACTGTTCGAGCGCTTGCCATCTTTATTACGAAACCCGCTTTAACTCAATTGCAGATACGACAGAGCAGATTTTCAGGGTTAAAAATGAGTTCCACTATCAAAGCCTTTGCGGAGCCGGGCGCTTTGGGTATGATTATGAAAACCGCACAGCCAAAAAAGACCCTGCCGAGCTTGCAAAAGCTGTAGAGGCTATTAAGAGCGCTGGAACAATCAGATTTAACTCTATGATTACAAATGAAGAGGCTCTGATGCTTCAAACCCTAAAAGAGAAGCTTGGCATCAAGCTTGTAAACAAAGAGGTTAAACCTTTCAAAGAGTTTTTAAATTATTACTCAAAAGCCACAGGGCGCATGCTTTATAAAGACAGCTTTAAAGATATGAGCGATTGTGATTTTATTATAAGCGTGGGTGCAAAATTAAGAAATGACAACCCGGCGGCCAGATATCTATTTAACAATATTCAAAAATTAAATAAGGGTGCGGGGCTCTATTTCCATCCGGTAGGTGATAATTTAGTGCCGACTTTCGGTAAAAGCGTAATGCAGTTAAACCATAAGCCGGGTGATGAAGAGGCGGCGCTTCTTTTAATTTTAGACCTTTTTGCAGATAAAGATAAACTGCCTGAGAGCGTTAAATCGGTTTTAGATTCCGCAAAAGAGAAGCGCACAAAAACAGTTACCAAAAAGGTAATGGAAGAGGTTACCGAAACAGTTGTTGACAAAGAGACCGGCGAAGAGAAGCAGGTAACCAAAAAAGTGCCGAAAAATGTAGAAGAAGAGGTGGAGTTTGAAGCAAATACTTTAGTTGAGAGACTTGGCGGAAATGCAGAAAGCTTTGCCGATGATATCGATAAAATGCTTAAGAAAAAAGAGAGTTTTGCACTGATTGTGGGCGAAGATTTCTACTTCCACCCAAGAGCTAAAAACCTGGCAAACCTTATTGCGCTAATTGAAGAGAGCACAGATTTTAAAGTTGCATTTATCCCTCCAAAATCAAATGCGCTGGGTGTTGCGCTAATTTGCGATTTGGATGATGAAGAAGAGGGCAGCATTGTAGGTTACAATGAGCCTGGCGACTTTAGAATAAGCGCTTTGGGTGACGGGGATTTTGATATTCCTGCAATGAACCAGCAAGAGGGGACAACAACCAATATGAATAAGCGTGTTGTGCCTTTAAATGCTGCGCTTGATTACAACGGTTATGAGCTTAACGATATAATGAACGCTTTGGGCTTGGGCGAGAATTTGACAATTGACTGGACTGCTAAATTGCCTACGGAAAAAGGGTATCAGGCGGTTATGTTTGACGACTTGCCAAATGAGTTTGGCAATGACCAAAGCGAAAACAGAGGCTATCTGCTTGCCAACTTAAGTGTAGAGAAAGATGGAATTGAGGTAGAAGAGATTTCTAATAAAGTTTTAGAAGGCGATATCGCATACAGATGCAACCCTCAAAGACAGTTTAACGACTTTACCGACAAAGCGCATCAGATTTTTGAAAAATGCGCGCTTTATGCATCTAAAGAGAGAGCCCAGCAGCTTGGCGAATGGGTTAAAGTTGAGTTTGAGCAGGGCGGCGGAATTGAGCTTCCTGTGGAGGTTGACGAGAGAATGGAAGGCGACATAGTCGAAATTCCTGACTTCAAATCGGAACTTGATGTTTACGGTCTGTTTGGCCAAAACAGATACGCTAAAGTAACAATAACAAAGGTGTAAAAGATGAGTGGATTGATGATTGCAACAGTAATTAAAGCTATAGTAGTGCTGGCGATTATTTCAGCGCTTGCAGGTTTTGGAACATATCTTGAAAGAAAGGTGCTTGCATTTGTCCAGCGAAGACTTGGGCCTATGCATGTTGGACCGTATGGGCTTTTGCAAATTTTAGCCGACGGTATTAAACTGTTTACAAAAGAGGATTTTATACCAAGCGGCGCAAATAGAATTATCTTTATGGTTGCGCCTATGATTACTGCGGCAACTGCATTTATTGCGCTTGCAGCTGTTCCTCTGCTTCCTGAATTTAAACTGTTTGGATACACAGTCCGCCCGATTGTTGCCGATTTGAATATCGGTATTTTGTTTGTTATTGCTATGATGGGCGTAGGGCTTTACGGACCGCTTTTGGCAGGTATGGCGCAAGAGAATAAATGGGGTATTATAGGAAGTGCCAGAACCGCAATTCAGTTTTTAAGTTATGAAGTTGTTACAGGTCTTTCGCTGCTGGCGCCTATTATGCTTGTTGGCTCTTTGTCGCTGATTGACTTTAACAATTACCAGTCTGGCGGTGTTACAGATTGGATTGTATGGAAACAGCCTTTAGCATTTATTCTCTTTTTAATTTCAGGTTTTGCAGAGACAAACAGAACCCCGTTTGATTTGCTGGAAAACGAAGCTGAAATTATTGCAGGTTACGCAACAGAATACAGCGGTATGAGATGGGGTATGTTCTTTATCGGTGAATATGCCAATATGATTACAATCGGCTTTTTAGCTGCACTTGTTTTCCTTGGCGGATTTAACCCGTTATGGATTATTCCAGGCGGAATTGCGATTATCCTTAAAGTGTCATTCTTCTTCTTCTTGATGCTTTGGGTGCGTTCAGCCTGGCCTCACATCAGACCTGACCAGTTGATGTGGCTGTGCTGGAAAGTTTTAATGCCTCTGGCGGTAATAAATATCTTAATAACCGGTTTGGTTATGGCGTAAGGAGCAGGTATGAGTTTAGAAAATTTTAAAGACAGAAATGTAGGTGTTCAAAACTACAGAATGTTAGATTTAGAGCCTACGCCGACAACCGGCTGGGGCAAGTTTAAAAGAGTGCTTAAACGCTCTGTGAAGCTGGAGTTGCTAGTTGGCTTGAAAGTTACAATCAGAGAGATGTTTAAAGCGCTCTTTATGGGGCAGATGCACACTGTAAAGTATCCGCTTGAAAAACTGCCTATAAGTCCTAGATACAGAGCAATCCATGAAATGAAAAGATTGCTAGAGAGCGGCCATTACAGATGCATCGGCTGCGGGCTTTGCGAAAAGATTTGTATTGCAAACTGTATCAGAATCGATACAAGATATGATGA